>CAZAMY010000017.1:0-13597 GCA_964485995.1 uncultured Sediminispirochaeta sp. | reverse complement strand
CCCGTTTATTGCCCTCGGCATCCACCACGATTTCGCAGCTCACCCGCGGGGTGGGCAGGCCGCCCAGTACTTCCGGGCACACCGGCAGTGCCTTCCCCGCTTTTACAAGACGGCACACCTTTTCGTTTGTGCTGTTCCCGCCGTCGTAGCGGCAGTTGATGCCCGCCAGACAGGCGCTTACCAGAATCAAATCCATATGTCTCCTCGTGAACGGTTTTAAGAACCCACCGGCAGCTGAACTATAAAACAGGCGCCTTTGCCGGGCTCGGACACTACCTTCATCTCGCCGCCATGGCCTTCGGTTATAATGAAATAGGAAACCGAGAGACCGAGGCCGGTGCCTTTCCCGATTTCCTTAGTGGTATAGAAGGGTTCGAACAGATGCTTTTTCGTCTCTGCGGAGATGCCGTGCCCGTTGTCTTCGATTTCGATACGCACGAAACCGTCGCTGTTTTTTGCCCTGATCGTAAAACAAGGGGCCGGTTGATTCCGCATTGCCTCGGCTCCGTTACGCAGCACATTGAAAATGACCTGCTGGATTTTCTGCGCCTCGCACATAACTTCGGGGATATCCGGCGCATACTCCCGCCTTATCTCAATTTCCTTGAAGTTGTGTTCCTTTTTTAACTGGTAGTCATTCTTGGCCAGCTCCAGGGTCGTATTTAGAAGCTCGGGAATGGAGGTGCTGGTCGGCTGCAGATTTCCCTTCCGCGCAAACGAAAGCATGTCTTTGACGATTTTCGACGCCCTGTTTCCCGAACCGATCACATTGTGCAGCATCTCCAGCACGTCCCGCTTTTCGAGATACTCCTGCAGCGCCTCGAAATCGATACCCGCTTCCCGGGCAACCCGGTGGTTCACCGGCAGGTTTCCATCGAGCCGCTGCAGCACCACCGAGGCATTCTGGATAATACCAGCCAGGGGATTGTTGATTTCATGGGCCATGCCGGCCGCCAGGCCGCCCACCGAAACCATCTTCTCCGATTGAATCATGGTCTCCTCAAGATGCACCTTTTCACTGACATCATCAATCCGAATAACAGCCCCTTTTACCCCGTTGTCGACCAGGGGAAAAATTACCAGATCCTCATATCTTGTAGTTCCACCCTCCACGTGGGGCTGCCGCAGTCTGGAAACAGGCTTGCGGCTGCGCACCGCCTCCTCGAGACAGGGTCCGTACTCTTCAAATGCCGGCAGTACCGCTCTCAACTCTTTTCCCTCAGCCTCTTCGGCGGGGAGTTTCGTCAATATTTCCGCCTGGCGGTTCCACTGCAGAATGCAGCCGTTCTGGTCGACGGTAATTAAAATTGACGGCATCGAGTTGATGATGTTGGAAAGCAGGTTCCGCAGTTCTTCTATTTCAGAAGTGCGTACCCGTACCTGCCGCTGCAGCGATAAGGACCACAGGATAAATAAGATAGCGGCCGCCGACACTATTCCCATGATCCAGCGTATCCACAGCGGAACTCCTTTGCTCCCGGACTCGCTCAGCCACTTCTGTCGGCTTGTATAGTAAAATGAGCCCTTGTCGGCTTTGAGCAGACGCAGGTTGCGATCAATAACCGAAAGATATCCTTGGGGATCGCCTTCGGCAGCTACGAGGTGCAGACCATAGGGATGAAACACAATCGGGTCTTCACTTATTTCAAACCAGCCCGGCAGTGAATAAGCCTTGAGTCGGTCGGCCAGGCCGGCATCGATCCTTCTTTGCGAAATGCTCCGGAATAGGCTGTCGAATGATCCGTATTCTATGAATTTGCAGTCTATTTCAAACTGTCGTGTAAGCCCCTGCATTATCGGGTAAAAAAAGCTGTCGTCTACATATCCGACACTCTTTCCATCCAGGTCGAGGATAGATACGATTTCGGTTTCTCTGTGGGTAAATACTCTTCCCCAGGTAGTCAGGAGCACCTCGCTACTGTAATCGAACTGTTCATCCCGTTCCTCTGTAAAACCGAGGGTCAAAATGAGATCCGCCTCGCCAGATGATAGCAGGGCAATACTCTCCGGCAGCGAGCCCGGCAGAAACTCAATCCGCCAGCCTTCCAGTTTTGCGATGTGGTTGACTACATCGACGGCAAATCCCACTACAGTACCGTTTTCGAACTCCACCATGCGGTCTTTTTCAAAACAGGCAACCCTAAGGGTCGGTTTTTCGTCTTGAGACTTGCTCTGGGCCTGGTTTTGAATCTGGTTCTGTGAGAAGCTCGGCAGAGACACTGCAGCAATAACTAGTGATGATATTATCAGCACGCGCACATATTTTGTCATACTGTATTATAATCGGCATAAGAGAAAATGTTTAGAGCACCCCGATTGTCATCACCAGACCGAACAGGAAAATGACTGTATACCCCCCGATTTCGAGGCTCGTGTGAAGGATGGAGGTGAGTTTCTGATTTTTTTCGGCCGTTTTGTTGAGGGTAGCCCGGGCGCCGAGGGTCACAACTGCGACCGCACTAATGGTAACCGCCATACCGAGGGACATAGCTCCCACGGCCATCAGTCCCAAGGCGGTCATCTGCATTGAAAGTGCAAACATCAGCACCATTGCGGCTCCCGGACAGGGAACCAGGCCTGAACCGATTATAAGCAGCAGAAGGTTCCGCCGCCGTCCGCGGTCCGGGGTTTCGTTGGCAGCCTCCGCGCTGTTGTGCAGCCCACCGGGTTCATGTGCATGATCGTGATGATGGGTCCCGCGCAGTGTCTGAATAAGCTGTATCGCAAGCATGACCGCACCGAAAACCGCGATAAAACCGAATGTAGCCACTTCAATATAGCGGCTGACCGAGTTAAAAGTGATCAGCAGAGAGCCCCGCATAATGTAGTAGATGGGTAATATCAGGCCGACCGCTGCCGCGCCGTGCAGCAGTGCCATCAGCACTCCAGCCGCAACACCGTGTAGCACCGGCGCATCCTCGGCTAAAAAGTAGGAAAATATAACCGTTTTGCGGTGTCCCGGTCCGAGTGCATGTAATAAGCCGTATAGAAATGCTGCCCCCAGAGCGATGAACAGCACCGATCTGCGGTTCTCCTGCTGCTTGACCGCCTGCATGGCGCCGGCGATTCGGCCGTAGAGCTGCCGCTGGAATTCGTTTATCAACTGCATAAAGCGGCTCGGCTGCTTTGCTCGCGCACCGCTGGCCGGACTAAATACAGCGCTATCGTTTTCCGCCGATGTACCGGCACTCCCCTGAACAGCCTGCTCTTCCTGGGATTTGTCCGCACTATCGTTCGAATTACTCCCTGAGAGGAAGGGATTTTGCTGGGCATAGCCCGAAGAGGCCAGCAACAGCACCACAGCGATTACGATAACAGGGAGTTTGAGCAGTTGTTGAAAATCGAACAAGATCATTTATTACTGAATGTCAAATAGAGTTCATATGGATAGGCCTGTCCGCTTGCATTGGCCGCAGCACCGCTGTCCCCATCGCCGCGCGTCATCCCTCCGGTCGGGTCATAGCTTATTCCCGCATCCCGGTTCCTTTGAATGCGGGCCTGTGCGCGTACGAACTGCTGCCCCTCAATGCTGACAGGCTTTTCATCTACATATGCGATATCACAGAAAAAGGTATCGTCGAATATCACCAGTTTTACCTTTTCTTCTGCACCTGTAACCGGAATTGAAAAAGGAACGAAGAACTTGTACCCGAGGCGGTCGTTCTCTAACCAGGCATCGAAGCTTTCAACCTGTTCGACCTGATAGGATTCATTGCCGCGGGTAATGGTTATGAAGTAGTGGTAGTTTCTTAAATTAGCAAAGGCGTTCTGTTCTATCAGCCCGGCTTCTTGATCGTTGAACTGTCCGTCCCGGTTGCGGTCGTAATCCATACGAATCGATGCGGTGAACATCTGATCGAACTTCCACTCGATCCAAAACCCCTTCAGCTGCTGTTCTTCGAAAACAGCAGTCACCTCTGAATCGATAAACATATGCGGATGGGCCCAAAGCGGCGCCGCCATCATTACTGCCAGACAAAAAATAATAGGTAATCGCTTCATGTGTTTTCCAGTCCTGAATCTATCATAGGATGGGCGGGACGGTCTACAGGGCAGATCAGTCGACCCAGGGCAAGCCGGCTGGCAAGCGCCAAACCGCCCACAGCGATAAAGACCGGCGAGTATCCTATCAACCCGATCAGTGTTCCGATAACTATTGGGAAAATTGCAATCGAGAGGTTGAGGGTTCCGATTATAGCGGTGTACAGCACACGGTTTTCCTCTGTAGAGAGCTCAACTATCACCGCGTCCTGACTGACTTTGCGGGCGCTTATCGCCGTGCCCGTGATAAGGAACAGGCCGATGTACACCGGCAGCGGCAGAAAGCGGCTAATCAGCAGAGCGGCCAGGGGAAGCAGAAAGGAAATACCCGACCATAGTTTTAGTACGCGTTTGAAGCCACCCTGTTGAACCAAACGGGGCCAGATGAAACTGGCTGTAATCATACCGACAATTTGTACGAACAATAGATTACCGGCCAGAGCCGGATCAAGAAAGTAGCGTTGCTTGGCCAAGGCGACATAGAACGGAATGAGGGCTACATGAAATCCGATACCGTTCACAAACCATAAATAACTCCGCAAATTAGAATCCGCACGCAGTACTGCCGGTATTTTCTTCAAAGTGCTGAGGTAGGAGCTGCGGATTGGCTGGCTCTCAGCAACCTCCAGACCTGTTTCGGCGTGAGGAGTGCCGCTCGCCTTCTCCCGGATCAGCCAAAAGCCAATGGTTGCCAGTAGCAGAACTGCCGCCGCTGAGAGAAACAGAATGCTGTAGTTCTCCGGATACCCGAAAGTGTGCAGCACATGACGGGCAATAAGCGCAGATAGGAGAATACCGATGCTCGAAATCATCTGCTTACGCGTAAAAAACCGCTGGCGGAGGGGGCGTGTAAAGCTTTTACCAACCAGGTCCACATAGGATATTCCGGCAAAGGCGCCGCTGGTGGTAAACAGCAGCAGCTCGGCATAAATCAGGAGCAGCGCTTCTGTGGTTCCGATGTGCGGTGCAGCTGTGAGGGTAAAACCGATAAGGGTTAGCGACAGTACTCTGAGATTTATCCCAGTCAAGAGAAACGGCTTCTTGCGCTGCTTACCGTGCAGAAAACCGGCAAAATTCAGCTGGGCTATCAGCGGCACGCCAATCATTATTGCCGTTACAATGCCGATGTGGAACTCCTCTCCCCCTACCTCTAAAATCATAGCCGGGATTACCGAGTTGACTTCTGTAAAAGTGACGGTTATTGACAGAAATATCGCATGCCATAGAAAGGCAAAATAGTTGCGGGAGGCATCAGTACTCTTTTGCATATAAAAAAGATACTATATTTAGAAAAAAGATGAAAGACTGTGGTTTTGTCGGCTTTAGGGCTTCTAAAGTGAAAACAGGAGCGCCGAGAGCAGGAGCAGCGAGAAGATAATATGTAGCCGGTTGGTGGCTCGAATGGAGACGGTCTGATCTCCACATACCTTTTTGTGTCCGCTGATAGCCCAGGGAAAAGCCGCTGCTACCGCTGCTGTGGCCGGCGGATACAGCCCGGTAGCAGCATACAAGATTGTCAATCCGAAGGCCCCTCCGATTAGCAGATCATAGACTAATATACTCCGCGCACGTCCCAGGCGAACTGAGAATGTGGCAAGGCCGCCGCCCCGGTCATTATAAAAATCACGCATCTCATTGCTCAGCATGAGGGCCGGCACAAACAAGGCGACCGGCAGCCCGAAGAGAACCGGAAACCAGGAGAGAGTTGCAGTTACCGCGTACCAGGCTCCCAGATTCATCAAAGGCCCCATCAAAACAAACGAGAGGGGCACCCCCAGACCGAAGCGTTTGTACACGAAAGGTTCGCCGGTGTAGGCATAAGCCCCGCCTATGCCCGTCAGTCCAATCATCAGCATTGCCCAATCTGTAAGCCACACCAGATACACCCCTATCAGGGCAGCTGCCCCCAACGCAGCCATCCCGCTTGCAAACACCGCCACATCAAACACGGTCCGTTTCAAGCCGAAAATTGAGACGGTCACCTCACTGCTATCCTGATAATCAAAGGAACCTTCGAAAAAATCATTGATAAGATTGGCACCAGCTTGGGCGGCGACTCCGGCTGTAAATACCAGTAAGATGAGTGCAAAACCTTGCAACGAACCGTACAAACCGAGGGCAAAGCGATACTCAGCTGCAAAAAGCCCAGCTCCGACCCCGGACACCGCCAGACTCAAGGTCCTTACCCGCAAAGCGATCCAGTAATTTTTGGCATACTGCAACAGCGGCGACACAGCACCCCTCACTTTTTCGTCCGCCCTGCTTCATCCGCCCGGGATTTTGTTTTGCGGGCACGCTCTGCCGGGCCCTTTTTACCGCTGCCGGCAGCCGCCGGAGGAACCAGGGCCTGCGGACCCCGGCCGATCAGGTCTTGGCGACCGGCCTTCTGTAGTGCTTCGCGTACGATCGCAGCGTTCTCTGTACGATTGTACTGCAGTAAAGCTCGCTGCATCCGCTTCTCCCGCCCGCCCCGCGGAACATAGACTTCCCGCATTGTGCGCGGATCGATTCCGGTGTAGTACATACAGGTGGATACAGTGCCGGGGGTCGGATAAAATTCTTGCACCTGCTGCGGAATGAAGTGCTGGTCCCGGCAGAACTCCGCCAGCTCTACCGCATCCTTCAAAGTCGAACCCGGGTGCGCGGCAATAAAATAGGGCACCAGATATTGTGGTTTACCGAGTTTACGGTTCGTCTGTTCGTAGGCTTTCATGAAATGGCGGTATACAGCACTGCCGGGTTTGCCCATCAGCTGCAGTACATTGTCTGACACGTGCTCGGGGGCTACCTTCAGCTGCCCGCTCACGTGGTGTTCACACAGGTCATCGAGAAAAGCCTGCCCTTCCCGTTTATCCGCCAGCAGGTAATCGTAGCGAATGCCGGAACGAATAAAAACCTTCTTCACTTCCGGAATCTCCCGCAGTTGCTGCAACAGTTTCCGGTAGTCTGCATGGTCGGGCTGCAGCTGCGGGCAGGGCTCGGGGAACAGGCACTGCCGGTGCACACATGCTCCGTGGGTCTCCTGTCGACGGCAGGCCGGCCGGCGGAAGTTGGCGGTAGGTCCGCCCACATCGTGTATGTAGCCCTTGAAATCCGGCTCACCGGTCAGCAGCCGGGCTTCCCGCAGCAGGGAGCCGTGGGAGCGGCCCTTCACAATTCGGCCCTGATGAAAGGTAAGTGCACAGAAATTGCAGCCGCCGAAACAGCCCCGGCTTGAGACCAGGCTGAAGCGGACCTCCTCGAAAGCCGGGATCGGCTCGCGGTAGCTCGGGTGCGGCCGGCGGGCATACGGCAGCTCGTACACTTCGTCCAGCTCATTTTGCGAAAGGGGATAATCGGGCGGGTTCTGCACAACCAGCTGTCCGGCGGCCTCTTCGGCCAGAGTGCCGGCGGAAAACGGGTCTGCGTGCCGCATACGCTCGGCGAAACTGCGGGCAAAGGCTGCCTTGTCTCGGCGCAGCTCTTCAAATGCGGGTAACTCCAGCAGGTCGGAATTGTGGCCGGTCTGGACAGCCGCAGCTTCTTTTCCGTTCAGACGATATACAGTTCCGCGCACATCACGGATGGAGTGAACATCTACTCCGTCTGCCAGCCGGCGAGCAACCGTACGTACAGCCCGCTCGGCCATCCCGTACAGCAGCAGGTCGGCCTTCGCATCCAGCAGTATCGATTTCCGCAGTTTATCGCTCCAGTAATCGTAATGGGACATCCGTCGCAAAGAGGCTTCGATCCCGCCGATAAGCACCGGTACACCTTTATAGGCGGCCCGTGCCAGACTCGAATACACTAGTACCGCCCGGTCAGGACGACGGCCGTAGGCGCCGCCGGGGGTATACGCATCGTTGTGGCGCAGTTTACCGGTAGCGGTGTAGTGATTCACCATCGAATCCATGTTCCCGGAGGTAATTAGGAATGCAAGCCGCGGCCTCCCGAGCACCCGGAAAGAAGCGATGTCGTTCCAATCAGGCTGTGGGATAATACCGACCTTGTAGCCCTCGGCTTCCAGCACCCGGCTGATCACCGCCGTACCGAAGGAGGGATGGTCTACATATGCATCTCCGGTTACCAGGACGAAATCACACTGATTCCATCCAAGTGAGTCCATTTCTTGTGAGCTGATTGGCAGAAACTCGGCTGAAGCAGAGCCCGGCCGAGCATTAATCTGCTGAGGATTGTTCATGATGGGTTAAGTTATAAAGCATGATGCTTTCCGGCATCAAGTGTCCGCTACTTCACACCTTCGTCGCAGGCACCGTCTTCATCGAAGAAACGGGCGCTTTCAGCGTTCTGAGCTTTCGTACAGTCCTCAAGAGGAATCTGCTTCATGGGCTCGCCGCAGCAGTCGGGGACTTCGTTGCTGTCAGCTATAATAACCTCTTCTCCACATCCCGGACATCGATACGCTTTTTTTGACATCGCTTTCCTCCTTGCGAGTATTTATTACAATAATAGTAATCTTAGCAGCTTGAAGCAACTAAAACAGGAAAATTTTTACTCTGGTGCAATCAGCAGCTTCGGGTACGGCTCCTGCGGGATCAGGTGCAGCCGAACATGCTTTGCTTCGCCCATTTTTTCCACACTTTTCAGACTCATCTCAACAAATCCCAGGCGGCACTCGTTTTTCTGATAGAGCCGAGCGTATATGGGAGTTCGATCGTCCCGCAGCAAGTCATCAATCGATTCGCCGACATATAGTAGGACAGTGGCCTCGGTCATCATTAAACCCAAATCGAACCCGTCATTCGGATTAATAATTACCTGTTTTTCCGGAAAAGAGTAATCCGCCATGACCTTCAAAAACCCGGTTTCCCGCATGTCCATAGTACGCCTCCACTGTACTTCTGTGTATCACTCGTTTTGAGTGAACAGTATACCGTTCATAAGTGACTACAGCAAGAATAAAGTTCTCCGCTTGACTTCCCAGTTTTCAGGTAATATAATACGTTCACGTACAGGTTGTACAGATTATATACTAACTTATACGTTTAGGTTTATTTATGCAGAATAATATTTATACTTTACAAGAGATTTTGAGTGTAACCGAGACTGGTGAACAGGAGTTCCTCGCATGGAAGGATGCCGGTCTAATAACTCCAATTGGGCAATCCGACGAACATTCAGCCTATTTCAGCGGCGAAGCGGTTGAGAGAATCCGGCACATAAAACAGTTCAGGGGTATGGGCTACAGCCTCGATGAGATCCGCAAAATACTTCGCAAGGTCGGCATACCGGCTGCGAAAAAAGGCAGCTCACAGTCAGATTCCGACCGTGAACAGCTGCTGACAATCGGAGCACTGGCCGAACAGGCCGGCATCAGCCCACGCACAATCAAGCATTGGGAAGAAAAGGGAATCATTGAACCGGATATGCGCAGTCAAGGCGGATTTCGGCTTTACAAAGAGTACTATGTGTATTTTTGTAAGCTCATTCAGGATCTGCAGCTGTTCGGTTACTCTCTAGACGAAATACAGCGAATCTCCGACTATTTTCGCGATTTTGTAGCAATCCGGAACAATCAGCACAACCATTCGCCCGAAGAGACCCGTCAGCGCCTTTCGGAAATGCAGGCGGAGATCACGCGCCTGTTCGACAAAACTGCCCAGCTCAAGGAGGGAATCTCCCGTTGGGAAGAGCTGCTGCGCAAGCATAGAAAACAGATTATCAGCCTGCAAAGTAAAACCAGCAAAAAGCACACGGAGGACACAGAATGACCCTCACACACCAGGCACTCGAAATAGATTCATTTCAGTTCGAATCTTCTCATACCGAATTATATCCTGCTGAGGACTACGCACAGAGCGGCCCCCTGTTTAGGGCGCTTTTGCGGTTTTATCTGGATGAAAACTCGTTTTCCGACAAGTTTATTTTTCACCACCTGCAGCTGGCCGACCACAGCATTCGAGAAAACAACTCGTTTCAATATCACATTATCAAACCGAGAACAGGCGCCCCCTTCTCCGGAGCGATACTACTGTTTCACGGCTTAAACGAAAAATCATGGAAAAAGTACATCCCCTGGGCCGAGAGTCTGGCCCTAAAGACCGAGCGTCCGGTAGTACTCTTTCCGATAGCCTTTCATATGGACCGTGCTCCTCAGTCCTGGTCGAATCCCCGCAGCATGATTCCGGTTGCCCGTGAACGCCAAAAGCTCTTTCCGGATCTGGACTCGGTGTCCTTTATAAATGCGGCCCTCAGTCACAGAATTCAATTCGCCCCTCACCGTTTCGTTACCTCGGGGCTGCACAGCTTCTTCGATGTACGCGATTTGGCGGCTGCGCTTCGCAGCGGTCGTCACCCTCTGTTCTCTGAAGGGGCCTCGGTTGATCTGTTTGGCTATTCAATCGGGGCGAGTTTAGCCGAGCTCCTGTTGCTATCCGATCCGAATAAACTGTTCTCGGATTCTAGAGCGTTTCTTTTTTGCGGCGGTTCGGCCCTCGATCGGGCAACACCGGTGTCAAAGACGATAATCGACGGCGAAGCTTACCAGGAGCTGTTTAAGTTCTTTCACCGCCTGTTCGGCGACTTCGGATCTCTCGGCGAGCATTTACTCGATTTGGCCGGCAGATGCATGCGTGAACTGGAGTGGTTCAAGAGCCTGTTGTTTATAGACCGGCTGAAAGCACTGCGGGAGGGACGGCTGAAGCAAATCGCACAACGCCTGTCGGCAGCGGTAATGAAAAAGGATCAGGTATTCGCGCCGGAGGCAGTCCGCACTACCCTGAATGGCGGCAAGGGTGACATTCCTATTCGGGTGACGGAATACGATCTGCCCTGCGATTACAGCCATGAAGCCCCGTTCCCCGCCGATGCCGACGGCAATTCGGAGGTAAAGCAGGTCTTTGAAGATATAATGGATACAGCCGGAGGTGTGTACTGCAATGTCTGAACTGCGATGCGCACTGGTAGGATTGGGCAGAATCGGCAGCAGCCTCGAGGCCGATCCGCTGCGCGAAAAGCCCTGCACTCATGCCGGGGCTATCTATGCCGATCCCGACTGCCGGCTGATCGCAGGCTGCGACATCAAAGCCGGAGCCCGGCAGGCCTTCGAGGCCCAGTGGGCGGGGGCTGAAGCGGTTGAGCTTTATGAGGATATCGACGCGCTGCTGCCGGCAATTCGGCCGGATATTCTCTCGATTGCCACTCCGCCGGCTACCCACCGCCGCCTGGTCGATAAGGCCGCCCGGGCAGGTGTTCCGGTGGTAATCTGTGAAAAACCTCTGGCCAATACACTGCGGGATGCCCGGGCTATCGCCCGCATACACAAATCGGGCCGGATGAGGATAGTAGTGAACCACGAACGCCGCTATTCGCAGGATTATCAACTGGTCCGGCAGGCCATCCGGAGTCAGCAGTTCGGAGCGCTTATTTCGCTGCGCGGTACCCTCTTTTTCGGCCGATCCGCCGCCCACAAGGATGTGCTGCTGCACGACGGAACTCACATGATCGATATCATCAACTATCTGACCGATTCAGTGTCGGTAGTAAAAAAGAAGTACGGCTCCATGCACTCCTCCACCTCCTCCGCATACATTTTCGGAAAGGCCGGGAAGATACCGGTGTGTATAGAGGTCGGCAGCGAACGCGACCATCTGCTGTTTGAGCTCGAGCTGAGCTTCGAGCAGGGGCGCATACGTATCGGCAACGGGGTACTCAGTTTTGAAGAGAGCAGTGCCAGCCCGTTTTACAGCGATTACCGTTCACTTCTACCGGCAGAAACGCCGCTAATAAAGAGCACCGGCTACTTTACCGGCATGATAGCCGATGCCGTCAGGTGCTGCCGGGAGCCCGGGTATTTGCCTGTTTCCAATGCATCCGCATCGCTGGAGGTGATGCGCTTTATTCAGAGCGTATGAGTTCGATGCCGTCGTCGCGGATAGTAATGAGCTGCTGTTTATACAGTGTTCCGACTGTTTTTTTGAAAAGCTTTTTGCTCATCTGCAGCCGTTCATAGATTTCCTGCGGCTCGCTTTTGTCGTGCAGCGGCAAGAACCCGCCGGCCCTTTTGAGGGCGGTGAGGATGGTGTGCCCAGCCTGTTCACTGGCGGGCTTGAAGCCCTGAGGCTGCAGAATGACATCGACCAGTCCGTCTTCTCTGACCTTTTTTATGTAGCCGGTTTTGCGGTCACCAATTTTTATCGGTTCGAAGATCTCGCCATGATAGAGCAGGCCTTCATAGCGGTTATCGATTACCACCATCACCCCCAGTTTTGTTTTTTCCCACACCAGCAGCTCGACTTCCTGATTAAAATCCAGCTTCGCGGTGTCCCGGTCGAAATGGGACTCTAAACGGCAGGTACCAATTACTCCGTTTTTTTCATAATCCAGCATTAGATAGGTAACAGCCACATCGCCGGCATGCAGCGAATGCAGCCAGTTCTTTTTGGGCACAAACAGATCCTTGTGAATACCCCAATGCATAAATGCTCCGAATTCGGTAGTGGAGACCACCGGTAATGGGGCGAAATCGCCCACTTTGGCTATCGGCTGAACAGTAGTAGCCCCCAAACTGTTCTTAGATTCATTGTACACGAACACCAGCAGGCTTGTTCCGGGGGCCGCCCTTTTCGGCGTTTCCGCCTTCGGTAGATAAATTTCCCGGTCGCCGCCATCCAGATAACAGCCTCCACGGGCTATCCGTTTCACTTTTAATGTATTGAAATCGCCGATTTTCAACATTCTCGTTAAATACCTCTTTATTTCGGCCCGAAACCGATTTATAGTATTAATATAACTGGTAGCTGATGATATAGCACATCAGCCCTACTTTTAGTCACAATATCACTTAAAACGTCGCCACAGCCGATTTGAAGCTCCCATAGCTCCCGCAGCCGAAACATCATCAGTTATCCTCATTATTCACAGGAGGGTACTTATGCAGTCAGTTCAGTTGGACAACTTTCCGCACACACAGGAGCACATTTTGGAGCTGTTTCACGAGTTCCAGGACAGGAACTCGGACCACAGCTACATTTCTTCCGCGTCAATCCGTCAGATAGCCGAACATCTCGACCTCTCCATGGCGGAGGTCTACGGTGTTCTCTCTTTTTATCACATGTTCTCGCATCGTCCAAGGGGCAAGTATGTCATCCGCTTATGTGATTCACTGTCTTGCCGCATTGTCGGCTCTCTGGACATCTACGCCTATTTAACCGAAGAACTCGGGCTGGCACGCAATCGGGTCAGCCAGGATGGTTTGTTCAGTCTCGAACTGGTCAATTGCCTGGGAAGCTGCAACACCGCTCCGAATATGATGATCAACGAACAGCTGATTCCAAACCTCACTCTCGCCAAGGTTGATTCCTACATCCATTCCCTGCAGGAGGAGGCGGCACATGAAAAAGAATAAGATGTCGATTACACGTTTTGCAATGAAAACTCCCGATCTCGAGGCCTATATGGGTATCGGGGGATATCAGGGGCTGAAAAAAGCACTGGAAATAGGGCCGCAGGAGGTTATCCAGACGGTAAAGGATTCAAAACTGCGCGGACGCGGCGGGGCCGGCTTTCCGACCGGCACAAAGTGGGCCGGTACACCACAGGGGCAGGAAACGTACGT
>CAZAMY010000016.1:0-14473 GCA_964485995.1 uncultured Sediminispirochaeta sp. | reverse complement strand
AGCGGGAGAAAGTCGTCGATTTTTCCGATCCGTATTACTATTCAGGTCCGCAGTTGATAGTCCGTAAGGACAGCAACATCGGCGGTCCGCAGGAGCTTACGTCAGACTCGGTAATCGGCCTGGTGACTGGTACTACTTTTGAGCAGGATGCCGAGAAACTCGGTGTACAGGTGAAGCTGTACGAGGACGATACTCAGACACTGCTGGAACTGCTGAACGGGCGCGTCGATGGAGTGCTTACAGACCGAATTGTAGGATTGAATGCAATCTCTGAACTCAAACAGGGTGATCAGCTTACCCTGGTCGGTTCTACTCTGCGAACTGAAACTATGGGAATTGCATTTCAGGATGATGATGATGAGCTGCGTCAGCAGGTGAATGCTGTTCTGTCCGAAATGCGAACCGACGGTACTCTTACCGCTATTAGTGAAAAATGGTTTGGCGGACAGGATATAACTGTGGAGTAAGGTCTTGAGTAATGTAATACCTTGGGATTTTAGCGTTATCCCGGAAAAGTTTTTTCTTTTCCGGGATGCGGCTCTCCTTACCCTGGAAATCACCACGCTCGGTATTCTTACCGGTTTGGTGTTGGGCCTTATGGTTGCGCTAGGAAAACTCTCGCAACACAAAATTACATCAAAAATTGCTTCCGGATATATCTTTATTATCCGCGGAACCCCGCTGCTGCTGCAGCTGTTTATCATTTATTACGGACTCACCTCGATTGTTACCATTCCGCCGTTTCCGTCGGCGATTATTGCCCTCGGAGTCCACAATGGTGCCTATATAGGCGAAATATTCCGCGGCGCAATTCAGTCGATTCACTACGGGCAGATGGAAGCTGCCCGCTCCCTGGGAATGACCCACCGTAAGGCGATGTGGCGTATAATCCTTCCCCAGGCATTTAAACGAGCGGTACCGCCGTTGGGTAATCAGTTTATTATCGCTCTCAAAGACAGCTCTCTGGCAAGTACCATTGCGGTGCCTGAACTGCTGCTGCGCGGTCGGCAGATGGGATCGTCCACATTTATGTACATGGAGATGCTGATTATAGTTGCTCTGTGGTACTTGATTATGACCAGTGTGCTTACCTATGCGGTGCACCGGCTGGAGCAAAGGTTGAAGGTGAGTGATCATGACTAGATTAAAAGATCCGATTTTGAGAATTGAACATCTGGAAAAGTGGTTTGGCGACCTGCAGGTGCTAAAGGACATCAGCATCGATGTAGCTGAGAGCGAAGTCGTGGTGGTAATCGGAGCCAGCGGGTCGGGAAAAAGTACTCTGCTGCGCTGCGTGAATTTCCTCGAGTACGCTCAGAAGGGAAATATATATCTGGACGGCGAGCACATCAGACCGACAAATAAGGTTCTAAACCGGATTCGACAGGATGTCGGTATGGTATTTCAGCACTTTAATCTGTTTCCGCACATGTCGGTTATCGGTAATGTGATCGAAGGTCCGGTCCATGTAAAGGGCATGCCAAAAAAGGAGGCCCGGGAGCTGGGAGTGCAGCTGCTGGAGAAAGTTGGCCTGGAGGACAAAGCCGAAGTGTATCCCGAGATGCTTTCGGGCGGCCAGAAGCAGCGGGTGGCTATCGCACGGGCTCTGGCTATGCAGCCGAAAGTGATGCTGTTCGATGAACCGACCAGCGCCCTCGACCCGGAGTTGGTCGGAGAGGTAATCAGTGTAATGGAAGAGCTCGGTGAAGAGGGGATGACGATGGTGGTGGTTACCCACGAGATGTGGTTTGCCAAAGAGGCGGCCGACCGGGTCATTTTTATGGACGAAGGCCTTATTTTGGAGGAGGGAACCCCTGACAAGATGTTTTCTGCCCCGGAACACGCCCGTACACAAGAGTTCCTCAGCCAGATTCTGCCGCAGAGATAGTACTCCCGGCCGGTTTTTTAGTTAAAGGCGGTGGTCAGGAGTTCGCGGGTGTACTCGTGCTGCGGATTCTTGAATATATCCTCCGCCGGGCCTCGCTCTACTATTTTTCCCGCCCGCATTATCACAATCTCATGACAGAGGCTTTTCACTACCTTCAGATCGTGGCTGATAAACATGTAGGTCAGTCCGTGCCGGACCTGCAGTTTTCGCAGCAGATCGACCACCTGAAACTGTATCGAACGGTCCAGCGAAGAGGTCGGTTCGTCCAGTACAATGAAGTCTGGTTTGAGCACTAATGCCCGGGCCAGGGCCACCCGCTGACGCTGGCCTCCTGAGAATTCGTTGGGATAACGAAAACGGGTTTCCGGATCGAGTCCGACCTCCTCCATGGCTGAGATGATACGCCCCTCCCGCTCATTTTTTGCGACAATTTTATGCAGATCCAGACCCTCGCCGATAATCTGTTCCACTGACATTCTCGGACTCAGACTGCCGTAAGGGTCCTGGAAGATCACCTGCATCGAGCGGCGCAGCGGACGCAGCTGTTTTTCGCTCAATTCATTGACGGCGGTACTTCCGAACAGAATGGAACCTTCACTCTTCTCCAGCCGCAGCAGTGCTTTACCGAGGGTTGTTTTTCCGCTGCCGCTCTCACCCACAACCCCCAGGGATTGTCCCCGTTTCAACTCCAGGTCTATACCGTCGACGGCTTTGATGTGGCCCTTCGTTATTCTGAAAAAGCCCCGCTGAATCGGGAACCAGACTTTCAGATTGTTGATTTTTATCAGGCTCTCCTGTGCTTCGGGCTGCGGGGGCGGTGCCGTATCGAGTTCAGCAGCGATAAGCGCCCGGGTGTACTCATGCTCCGGGTTTGTGAAGAGTGTGCGGGTGCCGGCCGTCTCGACGATATGCCCGTCCTGCATTACAGCAACCCGGTCGGCAATCCGCTTTACGATCGACAGGTCATGCGTGATAAACAGCACCGCCATCTGCAGTTCCTGCTGCAGTTGGGCTATGAGTTCGAGAATCTGCGCCTGAATAGTTACATCCAGGCTGGTGGTGGGCTCGTCGGCGATCAAAAGCCGCGGTTCGTTGATCAGCGCCATTGCAATCATCACCCTCTGGCGCTCTCCCCCTGAAAGCTGATGGGGGTACGCTTTCATCCGCTCTTCGGGAGATCGGATGCCAACCCGGCGAAGCCACTGCAGCGCATACGGCCGCGCTTTCTCGAGGCTCATCCCGCGGTGTATGAACAGCGTTTCGGCAATCTGCTTTTCAATGCTGTGCAGTGGATTGAGTGAGCTCATCGGTTCCTGAAAAACCATTCCAATCTCGTTTCCCCGCACATTCAGCAGTTTCTCTTCAGGAGCCGACAGCAGGTCCAGCTGCCCGTTTGCAGAGGGGGCGGCCCCAGCAAGGCCGCTGAACAGGATGCGCCCGCTGGGGTAATTCACATTGACCTGCGGCAGCAGGCGCAGGATCGAAGCTGCGGTAACTGTTTTCCCCGAGCCACTTTCACCGACCAGAGCAAGGGTCTCATGTTCTTCGATGTCGAGATCGATGCCGTGAACCACCTCGTTCAGAGTGCTCCGGCGGCGGAAGGCGATGCGCAGATCTCGAATCGAAATCAGGGGCCGGTTGTATTCGGCAGAGTTGTACTCTGGCTGGCTATGCATCTTTGGATCTTCCGGCATTATCCGGCCCTCCGCGGGTCAAAGGCGTCCCGCACCGCTTCGCCGATGAATACCAGTAGTGCCAACATTACCGCCAGTACCATGAAGGCGGAAATACCGAGCCAGGGGGCCTGCAGATTGGCCTTGCCCTGTGCCAGGAGTTCACCCAGTGAGGGCGAGCCCACCGGCAGCCCGAAACCCAAAAAATCCAAAGATGTCAGAGTGGTGATCGAACCGCCCAGGATAAAGGGCATAAAGGTCAGGGTGGCTACCATTGCATTCGGCAGGATATGCCTGAACATTATCATGCCGTCGCGATGCCCCAGCGCTTTGGCCGCCAGGACATATTCGAAATTTCGTCCCCGCAGGAATTCCGCCCGTACCACCCCCACCAGGCTCATCCAGCTGAACAGCAGGGTGATTCCCAACAGCCACCAGAAGTTGGGCTGTACCACACTGGCCAGTATAATCAGCAGAAACAGGGTCGGCATGCCGGACCACACCTCTATTAAGCGCTGGCCCAGTATGTCGACTCGCCCCCCATAGTAGCCCATCAGAGCCCCGGCACATACTCCGACCAGAGAAGAAACCAGTGTGAGGGTGAGCCCGAACAACACTGAAATGCGGAATCCGTAAATGATACGTGCCAGCACGTCGCGGCCCTTGTCATCGGTGCCCAAGGGGTTTTCGGCAGTCGGCGGAGATGGGGCGGGACTCGGCAGGTCGTAGTTGATGGTGTCATAGCTAAAGCGTATCGGCGGCCAGAGAATCCAGCCCTTTTCTTCTATCAGTTCTGTAACATACGGATCGCGGTAATCCGCCGCCATGGCGAACTCGCCGCCGAACTCGGTTTCGGCATATTCCCGCACAATTGGAATGAAAAGCCGGCCGTCGAAGCTGATCAGCAGCGGCTGGTCGTTGGCGATGAGTTCGGCAAAGAGACTCAGAATGAACAGAGAGGTGAAAATAACAAAGGAATAGTAGCCGCGTTTGTTACGGCCAAAGCGGTGCAGCCGTTCCTGGAGTAACTGGTTCATAGCCTACAAGCTCCGCGATTCGAAGTCGATGCGCGGGTCGACAATGGTGTAGGTCAGATCACTGATCAGATTGAGCAGCAATCCCAGCAGGGTGAACATATACAGGGTTCCAAACATGACCGGATAGTCGCGCTGCATGGTTGCTTCGAAACCCAGCAGTCCCAATCCCTCCAGCGAGAAAATCACTTCGATTAAAAGCGAGCCGGTGAAAAACATACTGATGAAGGCCGAAGGAAACCCGGCAATGATCAGCAGCATGGCATTGCGGAATACGTGGCCCCGCAGAATACGCTTTTCTGTGCAGCCCTTGGCCCGGGCGGTCATTACGTACTGCTTGTGTATTTCATCGAGAAACGAGTTTTTCGTCAGCATGGTCAGTGTGGCAAATCCGCCGATTACCATTGCCAGAATCGGCAATGCCAGGTGATGAAAGTAGTCGGCGGCCTTCCCGAGCAGGCTCAGCTCCTGAAAGTTGTCGGATACCAGCCCCCGCAGCGGGAACCAGTCGAGGTAGCTGCCGCCGGCAAACACAATGATAAGCATGATTGCAAACAGAAAAGTGGGAATCGCATTGCCGATAATCACCACGCTGCTGGACCAGATATCGAAGCGGCTGCCGTGGCGCACCGCCTTGCGGATTCCCAGCGGAATAGAAACCAGGTAGATGATCAGAGTGCTCCAGAGGCCCAGAGAAATTGATACCGGCAGGCGGTCGATAATCAGTCCGATAACGCTACGGCCACGGAAGAGGCTTTCGCCAAAGTCGAAGGCAGCGTACTGCCGCAGCATACTGAAGTAGCGCACATGCAGCGGCTGGTCGAAACCGAAGCGCTTCTCTATTTCAGCGATTACCTCCGGATCGAGTCCGCGGGCCCCGCGGTATGCGCTGCCGGCCCCGCCGGTGGCTGAGCCACTGGACCCCAGTCCTCCGCCGCTGTCACCAGAACCGCCGCCGGGACCGCTGCTGTCCAGCGAACCGGATTGTCCGGTTTCCATCTGCCCGGCCCCGGAGATTCGCTCCATCACCATATTGGAGTTGACGCCGCTCATATTGGCGATTATCTGGTCTACCGGTCCTCCGGGAGCGATTTGGACGATAAAGAAGTTGATCGTTATGATCGCAATCAGAGTGGGGATAATGAGGAGTACACGTCGAAGGATGTAGGCGCCCATTGTCAGCGAACCTTAGCCGGCAGTTTCCGTAGTTTCTGTGTGTCTATCCACCATGTATCGATCCCAAGTGCATATTTAGGACGCGTCTGCGGCCGTGAGAACTTATCCCAGGAGGCGACCCGGAACATGGAAATATGCCATTGCGGAATTACGTAATGATTCCAGGTCAGCACGCGGTCCAGCGCTCGGCCCCAATGCAGCAATGCTGCTTCGTCATCCTGCCGGGCGACAATGCCCTCGATCAGGTAGTCGACGGCTGGGTCCTGAACCCCGGCAGTATTGTAGGTATAGTCTAAGTAGTCGCTGTGCCAGACGATCTGCAGGCCGGTGTCGGGGTAATAATTTGCACTGTATCCGCCGGAGATCATATCGAAATCGCGCTCTCTGAGCCGGTTGGTGAACTGGGTAGTATCCACCACCCGGATGTTCATAGTGATGCCCATCCTGTCCAAATTCTTCTGAACCTGAATTGCTACCCGTTCCATTGATGGGCTGTACAGCAGCAGTTCGAACTCCATCGGCTCGCCGGTGCGGGTGTTCACCAGCCGCCGGTCTCGGATCTCCCAGCCGGCCTGCCGCAGCAGACCCAGGGCCTGCCGCATTTGCGGGCGGATGTTGCCCGAGCCGTCGGTAACCGGCGGGTTATACTCTTCGGTAAAAACTTCCTCCGGGACCTGGTTGCGGATCGGTTCTAGGATCCGGCGTTCCTGCCGGCCCGGCAGGCCGGTAGCCGCATATTCTGTATTCTGGAAATAGCTGCGGGTACGGGTGTACTGGTTGTAAAAGAGGTTGGTGTTCATCCACTGAAAGTCAAGTGCGTAGTTGAGGGCCTTACGCACCCGCCGGTCACTGAAGAAGGGGCGCTGGATATTGAAAACAAAGGCCTGCATCGGCTGGGGAATATCATGGGGGATCTCCTCTTTTACGATATAGCCCTCGTCGAAGTTGGGGCCGGTATAGAGAGTTGCCCAGTTTTTGGATATATTCTCCCGGTGAATATCGTATTCGCCGGCCTTGAAGGCCTCGAAGGCGACGTTCTGGTCGCGGTAGTAGTCGTAGCGGAGAAAATCGAAGTTGAGTTTCCCGCGATTCACCGGCAGATCACGGGCCCAGTAGTCTGCGAGTCGCTGGTACACTACGTACTGGCCGATCTTGTAATCGCTGATGGTGTAAGGACCTGAGCCGAGGGGGACCTCGGTCTGCGGCTCGGAGAAATCCCTGTTTTCCCAGTAGTGCTTCGGCAGGACGGTATTGTCGGCCAGGGACATAATAAGTTCCTTGCTGCCTGGCGAGAGGGTGAACTTCACTCTCCGCCGGTCCAAAACCTCCGCATTCTCTACATCCTTAAAGTACTGCCGGAATTGGGGAACCCCCTTCTCCATAAAGGTGTTGAATGAGAAAACCACATCTTCGGCGGTAATCGCTACACCGTCCTGGTGGCGGGCTTTCGGATTAATATGGAAAATAACCCAGCTGAAGTCCTCCGGGTACTCCACCCTTTCGGCTATCAGCGGGTACAGGACATTAGTTTCGTCTTCCGAACGGGTCATCAGGGTGTCGTAGATGGAAGTGCTGCCGGTAGCCGCAATTCCCCGCAGGGCGTAGCGGTGAAAATTATCGAAGGTGCCGATGGAATGCATGCGCAGCGTTCCGCCCTGCGGTGCACCCGGGTTTACATAGTCGAAATGCTGAAAATCGGCCGGGTATTTCGGTTCGCCGTGCATGGCAATTGCATGAGTAAGCTGAACCTCCGCTCCCAGCGATGAAGCTATGGCCAATAACAACGCGGAAAATAGTACTATGCTGAATAACTTCTTCATAACAGCACCCCTCCTCAGTATTAACTTACCATAGGAATTTGTCGGGCGGAAGTCAATAAAAAGTGTATACAAGATTTAAAACAGGCAAGGGATGCACTATATTTAAACAAAACGATGACGATTCTTTTAGTGGATCCGGACAGGTCTATCCTCTCAGAAATTTCAGCATACCTGAAAAGTATGGATATCAACATCGTCACAGCCCGCAGCCTGGACGAGGCAGCAGAAATAATACAGACTCAGCTCTTCGATGCTATTATTGCCGATGTAGGCATGCAGAACGGTTCCGTCCTGCGTCTGATTGAATATCAGCAAACCTTTAACCGTAACGCCCCGCTGATTGTAACGGCCGATTTCGGGCATGTACAGGATGCGGTGAGAGCGGTCAAAAACGGAGCTCACAACTTCATTCAAAAGCCGTATGATGCGGAGGATCTGTATCAGCGTATTCTGAAGGCTCTTGAGTTCCGCCAGCTCGAGCTGGAAGCCCAGAGCCTGCGGGGCGAGCGGGAACTGATCTATAAACCGGAAAACTTTATCAGCCAGAGCCCCGAAATGGATAAAGTGCTGCAGATGGTAAGCAAGGTAGCCAAAGCCGATGCTACAGTGCTATTAACCGGTGAAACCGGTACCGGCAAAGAGCTGGTCTCGGGGGCTATCCATTACAACAGCCACCGGGCAAAGAAGGCGTTTGTAAAGGTGAACTGCGCCGCCCTTCCGGTGCAGCTGTTGGAAAGCGAGCTCTTCGGTCACGAGCGGGGAGCATTTACCGGTGCCGACAAGGTGCGCATCGGTCGTTTCGAGCAGGCCAACGAGGGCAGTATTCTCCTGGACGAAATCGCCGAAATGGAGATGGGTACCCAGGTCAAACTGCTGCGGGTGCTGCAGGAGCGCGTGTTCGAACGCCTGGGGAGTAATCGACAGATCAGGCTGGATGTGCGGGTGATGACTGCTACCAATCGCGACCTTTATACTGAAGTTCAGGAAAACCGATTTCGGCAGGACCTCTATTACCGTCTGAATGCAGTGAATATAGAAATTCCGCCGCTGCGGGAGCGAAAAAGTGACATAGTTCCGCTGGCCATCTATTTTCTGACTAAGTTTAACGGTGAGTTCAACAAAAGTATTGAGAAGTTCAACCCGGAGGCGATGCAGATGCTGCTACAGCATTCATGGCCCGGTAATGTGCGGGAGCTGCGGAATACCGTTGAGCGGGCGGTCCTGATGACCGATCACGGCATAATCGGCGTTGACGATCTCAATGTCACTGTACCGCCGCCGGCTCAGCCGGAGACCGGCGCGACGGGAGCTGAAGAGCAGACGAGCGCAGCCGCCCGCTTTAGAGAGGGCGAACAGCCGGTAAAGACCGGGGACAGGTTCCAGTTCGTGCGCATCCCGCAGCAAGGGCTGAGTTTGAAGGAGATCGAAGAGGATTTGATACGGCAGGCTTTGCAGGCAACCCACTACGTACAAAAGGATGCGGCCCAGCTTCTGGGAATTTCACCGCGGGCCCTGAACTATAAAATTTCAAAATACGGCATCAAGAATCCGCATTGGCATAAGAATACCTAGATTACGAAAGTGAAATGATTTACCGTTAGTTGATTACAAAATTGTAATTTATATCTGTTCCACTATTTTTGTCCAACCTTAGCGTATCGTTCTAATTCATTCGAATAGAAGAAGATAAAAAAATATAATTCATTCCCTCTTTTTTGGCACGCATCTTGCAATATTGTTCCGGTTTAAATTATGTGCAACTGGGAGGGGAACTATGTTGCTAAACAACAAGAGAATGCTGCCCACTGTGGCAGCGCTGATGGTACTAGTGCTGATTATATTTTCAGGCTGTGTACCGCAGGAAGAAAATGGAAGTATAAAAGTAAGTTTTGAAGACGCCGAAGCACGTACGCTTACACCGGCGATAAGTCTAGATCCTGCCGCTTATACAGTCAGCGGGAACGGGCCCTATGACAGTTCGTTTACCGAAACCACTACCGATTCACCACTGCAGGTAAGCTATTTGGATGCCGGCGAATGGATCATCACTGTGGATGCCTTTAACGCCAGTGGTACCCGGATAGCAACCGGTACAAACTCGGTGAATGTAACCGCCGGCGACACTGCGCAACTTCATATTCTGTTGCTGCCGCCGGCCGGTACCGGTTCTCTGCAGGTTGACGTGTTTTGGGACGACTCTGTCGTCGCCAATCCGGTGATCGAACCGCAGCTTATTACCAGCTCGGGTTCGACCCTCGCCTTGACGGCCAATCAGGTTGCCGCCGGACAATCGGAAATTTCAGAATCGACGCTCTCAACCGGGTATTACACCTTCAGTCTACAGCTCCTGGATGCGGGAGAGGTAGTTGCCGGAGCGGTTGAAGCAGTGCGGATACTCGACGGAGAGTTGACCAGCGGTCAGTACACCTTCAATGAGTTCAACATGCCGGACGGAGACGTGGATATCATCATCGATCCGGACCTGCAGGAACCGCTGAGCATTACTCTCAGCGGAACGGTCGCCAGCTATGTGTACGGAAACACTATGACCGTGACCGCCGATGCAGGCAGCGTTACTGATGTGAATTACACGTGGTACTTGAACGGCGTGTCCCAAGGCAGCGGTTCTTCCTACACCACGGCGAGCTCTTTGGCTCCCGGGCAGTACCGTTTGGACGTAGTCGGTTTTACAACTGACGGCTCACAGGCCGGTTCGACTACTCACAATTTTACAGTTACAGAAAGTTAAGAAATAAGCGAATCGATGAGAGGTATATTCGGTATGAAAAATAAGAAAATTAATGTGCCGTCCAGGGTACAGATAGGCGTCGGAGTGATTCTGACAATAATGATATTGTTATCAGCATGTTCGAACCCGATTGGCAATAGCGCCGAGCAGGGACAGGTAACACTGCATCTGGATGTCGGTTCTCGTACACTGGTATCTGACATTTCTGCCGAAATAAGCCACTATCGAGTAACGTTTTCAGACGGCAGTGGCGGTGAAGTGGTTGTCGACTCACAGAATACTACTATACAAACTTCACTCCCTGCTCTGAAAACTTACGATATTCTGGTCGAAGGCTTCAATTCCAGCAGTCAGCTGGTTGCGAGCGGAGTGGGGACAATAAGCGTTGAATCAGGCCAAACCCACTCTCTGGCAATCATAGTCACGGCCGCCGACGGCGCGGGAACTGCGCACATCGAAATTCAGTGGAATTCGGTGCAGACACAAAGTGCCTCGGTAGAAGGGGTTCTGAAAGATACCCAGAACCAGAGCATTCCAATGAATTTTTCGATTACCTCCGACGGTCAGGCAGTGGGCGAGGTGCAAGTGGAGGACGGCTTTTACACACTGGAAGCCCAGCTGCTGGACGGAGGCAGTGTTGTGGCCGGTTTCGCCGAAGCGGTGCAGATATCGGCCGGTGGAACTACCCAGCACGTATTCAGTTTTGACTCGGTAAACAAGCCGGGCGAAGCCATTGCGGTGACCAGTGACAGTTTTACCGTGGTGTGGAATCCGCCAGAGGACCCGGATACCGGCAATCCGCTAACAGTTGACAGCTACCGGTTCTATTACCGGGAACACGGGACCTACCAATGGATTCATCTGGCAGATACCGGGTCAACTGTGACCGAATACACGGTTACTACTGCGGATATTCCGTACGGCGAGTACGACTTCGCCGTTTCATCGGTGAGCTCCGGCGAAGAGTCGGAACTACACACCAGCTATGATGATACGGCAGTACCGTCTTACGGGTGGTACATCGACTGGAATTAAAAAAATAGAAATGTAGCCTCTCCGCTGCAGGGCACCGCGATGAAAATGTTTACTCCCTCATTGGCGAGTGTCCTGCAGCGTTATTATCCAGAAAACCTTCGTAAATAATCTTCTCACCGCCGTCCAGTGTTACCAGCTGATAATCCTCGAACTGTGAAAGTGCCTCGGGTACATCGGCAATAAAGACTATGTCCGGATTGATTCTAAAAATCTCATCGGGAGGAATTGCGGTATCTTCTTCGAGGATGAGCCCGCGTATATCGGCAAGAACATCGCTGAAGTCGAGTGAGAGAAAGCGGGTCAGTAGAATCTCGCTTCCGTCCCGCTTCAGCCGGCTGCGGGCCTGCTGGGAGGTTCCGGCCTTTACCACGGACCCGGCACAAACACCCCCGAAACCGCGGTGTCCACGGTTGAGAATGCTGCCTAAGAAGTGCACTTTAATCGTGTTCATGGGTATCGGGGAGTTGAGCGGAATGCCGGCCGCAGTAACTACCCGGTCGGGTTTTTTGATGAAGCCGTGCTGCATCGCCAGGCGCAGTGCATTCTGCAGCATCATCTCCGATTCATGGACCAGTTCGGTGCAGATGGGGAATATTCCCCAGTTCAGCATCAGCTGCCGGTAGGCTACCTGGCTGGTGGTCACGGCGATGATGTTCTGCTCCGGCCGGTAGTTGCTGAGAGTTCGCGGGCTGTTACCCCGCAGGGTGGGGGTTACGATTGCGCTGGCCTCGATTTCCTGGGCGACGATATAGGCCGCCTTGGCGATGGCGTGACCGATATCCGAAGATGTTTTCTCCGGATCGAAGAAACGACGGTTGCGCTGCAGATACTCAGGTGACTGCTCGACCGCCATTGCAATCCGGTTCATTGTTTCAACCGACCGCAGCGGGTATCTACCGTTGGCGGTTTCGCCCGAAAGCATCACCGCATCGGCCCCGTCAAAGATTGCATTGGCAACGTCCGTCAGTTCGGCCCGGGTCGGGTTGGGGTTGTGAATCATCGAATCGAGCATCTGGGTGGCGGTGATTACGGGCTTGTTCTGCTGGATGCACTTTTCGATTATACGCTTTTGTGCCAGTGGGATTTGCTCGGTGGACAGCTGTACGCCTAAATCCCCACGGGCAATCATAACCCCGTTTGAAACCCGGATGATGTCGTCGATATTTTCGAGTCCCTGCTGGTCCTCGATCTTGGCGATGATATGGATGGGGGAATCGTGCTCCTTGAGCAGCTCTCTGATCTCCTCCACCTCCTGCGGAGTTCGAATGAAGGAGGCGGCGATAAAATCCATTTCGTGCCGGATGGCAAACAGGATATCCTGCTTGTCCTTTTCTGTGATAGCCGGCAGCGTAACCTTCACGCCCGGTATATTTACGTTCTTTTTACTGCCGAAACAGCCTCCGTGACGTACCAGGCAGTGCACTTCGGTTCCTTCGATTTTCGTCACTTCCAGGTCAATCACACCGTCGGCAATGAAAATGTGGGTACCCTCCTGTACATCCTGCGGCAGATGCGTGTAACTGATCGACAACCGCTGGCTGTTACCCTCTATTTGTTCGGTGGTGAGGGTTATCTTGTCGCCGGCATGTACCTCTATCTCGCCGTCGTTTTTTACCTTTCCCGTCCGTATTTCAGGACCTTTGGTGTCCAGCATGAGAGCAACGGGGATGCCGGTTTCGGCGGATGCCTGGCGTATTCGTTTTAGCCGGCCGGCCTGCTCTTCATGATCGCCGTGCGAGAAATTGAACCGTGCGACGTTGATGCCGGCCTTCAATAGATCTTTCATGGTCGAAACATCGTTGCATGCGGGGCCTAGAGTAGAGACTATTCTGGTTTTTCGTAACTGCGCCATAAGCTGTCCTCCTTATTCTATACTATTCAGGATATTAATATCCCCGGCCTTTCGCAAACGATCCCCATCATATATAGTAAAAAGATGGACAGGTTTGACGAAAGAGACACAATATTTTCACGGATGACCCTCGAACCGGGGACCGAAAGATATGCACGGTATTACGAAGGGCACCCGCAAAAGAGAGCGATAGATGATGAGCTGCGCAGCGCACAGCCCGGCAAGTTTTCCCATGCAATGCCGGAAGCTCCGATGGTCGAGACAACCTTTGCCCTCATTACCCGATTGCGCGACTTTGTTCGCGGTTTCGAAGGTGAGTATCAGGCCCCCGTACACCTAAAGGAGGCGATCTCCTCCTCTGATTTAACTGCCTACCTGAAAAAGACTCTCGCGGCGTACGGAGCAGTTGTGAGCGGGGCGACCATCACTGATGAGGAGTGTGCCTATTCGGTAAGGGGGCGGGGTGAGCGCTACGGCCGCCAGAACAATGATCTGCTGCCGTACACACTGGTGTATGCAATGGAGATGTCGGTAGCGGAGATGCGTACTGCCCCGGGAATTCGGGAGGCGGCAGAGGTAGCCGGTACCTACCTGCGGGTGGCGGTTCCGGGGCTGGTGATAGCCTCCTATTTGCGCGGATTGGGCTATAAAGCAGTCTGTCATATGGACGGGGAGAGTGAACTCGTGCTTCCGCCGATCGCTGCGCGGGCAGGGCTTGGGCAGATTGGCCGGCACGGGCTGATAGTGAACAAAAAGTACGGCAGCCGGATACGTATAGGTGCGGTGACCACCGATGCGCAGCTGCAGCTGGATGAACCGGTAGATTTCAAACTGCCGAAGGTGTGTGAGGTGTGCCGCAAGTGCAGCGAGCTGTGTCCGGTAGGGGCGATACCCAAGGGTTCCATCATCGATGATTATGCGACCATGGTACGATCGATCGACCATGAAACCTGTTTTTCCGCCTGGAAGCAGTTTGGCACCGACTGCGGGGTATGTGTATCGGCCTGTCCGTATTCAAAAGTAGGCGGATCGGCCGCCGGCGGCACAGCCGATCAAGCGCAGCCCGCACCCAAGCCGGGGGACCCCGATTTTCTTAAAGCGTACATGTTTGGTGGAGGGATCGGCGGCAGGGCTTCCGGCGGCCCAGGCGGCCCCGGAGGCTCCCGCGGCCAAGACACCTCAACTGAAGAAGCCGGTGCCTAGAGCTTAGTACATTACCAGTCCTTGACCCGGGCTTCCAGCAGCA
>CAZAMY010000015.1:0-14504 GCA_964485995.1 uncultured Sediminispirochaeta sp. | reverse complement strand
CATCGGCTACAACGCCAGCGTGCTGAGCATTGGAACGGCCGCCTACCCGGCTCTGGGCGGTCTGCTGGCCGGCATCAGCTGGCAGCTCCCCTTTCTGCTGGCGGCCCTGGCACTGCCGGTAGGCATCGGGGTGGCGGTACTGATTCCGCCGACCGGGCAGGCGCAGCAGAAGGGTGCCCCCCGCGCTTCGGTGAAAGTGCAGTTGCAGCAGGTGCTGCGGCACGCCGCCGGTAACGGCATCCTGGTACTCTTCGGCCTGGGACTGCTGCAGTTTATCCTGCTGTACGGGGCCTACATGAGCTACGTGCCCTTTTTGCTGAAAGAGCGCTTCGGCGCCGGTTCGGGGACCACCGGGGCGGTGATGGCCACCATGTCGCTGGCCACGGCTTTGATGTCATCGCAGAACCGCCGGGTGACCAAGGGTATGAGTCTGGGCGCCCGCCTGACTGCCGCCTTTGTGCTGATCGGCAGCGCGCTGGCCCTGTTCGCCCTGCTGCCGAAGCTGGCGCTGATGCCGGCGGCGGCGGTGCTGTACGGATTCGGCCAGGGCATCATTATTCCGGCGGTCCAGGGCACTATCGCCGGCCGCACGCCCTTAGAACTGCGCGCCTCCACGATTACTGCCAATGCCATGGCTATTCGCATCGGTCAGACCGTCGGACCACTGGCCGCCGGGGCCCTGTACGCCGGAATCGGGCTGACCGGGCTGTTCCTTGCAGCGGCCGGTTTGGCGGCGGTCAGTGCTGGCGCGGCTTTACTCTTGCGGCCCTGAGCAAGCGCCTCAGCGCGCCGCGATGTTATCTGCAGCCCACAACGCCGTCCGCAGCGGTTTGCCGGCAGCCCGTTCCACTTAGTATACTGAATTCTATAAGATTGAATCCCAAAAAATAAAGTAAGGAGCTATATATGGATTTGAGATCAACAACAACTTTGAATAACGGAGTGAAGATGCCGTGGGTCGGTTTCGGGGTATATCAGAGCGAAGAGGGACCGGAAGTAGAAAATGCGGTGCGCTGGGCCCTGGAGGCCGGCTACCGGCACATAGATACGGCCAGTTTTTATGAGAACGAGCGCGGCGTGGGCAAGGCAATTGCCGAGTCGGGGGTACCGCGGGATGAGCTGTTCGTGACCACCAAGGTGTGGAACACCGAGCAGGGCTACGAGCAGACACTGAAGGCCTTCGACCGCAGCCGCGAGAAGCTGCAGCTGGATGTGGTGGACCTGTATCTGGTGCACTGGCCGCTGCAGGTGAGCTTCAAGGAGACCTGGAAGGCGCTGGAGAAGCTGTACGCCGACGGGAAGGTGCGGGCCATCGGAGTGAGCAACTTTCTGCCCCGGCATCTGCAGGACTTGATGGGCGATTTTGATGTGGTGCCGGCGGTGGACCAGGTTGAGTGGCACCCCTTTCTGTTCCAGAAGGAGCTGTACGAGTTCTGCAAGGCCAAGGGAATTCAGCAGGAGGCCTGGAGTCCGCTGAGCCGCGGGCGCTTTCTGGACGACCCGGTGATCGGCAAGATCGCCGAGGCGCACGGCAAGTCGCCGGCCCAGGTGCTGCTGCGCTGGGACCTGCAGCACGGGGTGGTGACCATTCCCAAGTCGGTGCACCAGGAGCGCATCGTCGAGAACAGTCAGATTTTTGACTTCGAGCTGAGCGCAGATGAGATGGCGCGGCTGGACGGGCTGGACAGCGACTCACGTATCGGCCCGCATCCGGACCAGATGAGCTGAGTGGGGCTTAAGACTTATCCCTGCGCTGCCGGGCGGAGCGACGTGCGCCCGGCAACCATTTGTGCAACCGCCCGCTGAGTGCGGCGCCCCGCAGCGCTAAGAGCAGCAGCAGCGGCACCGCCGGCCCGGGCAGGCTTTGCCCCGCCACGGGTATTAACACCAAGCTCACAAGAGCGGCAGCGCCTCCACAAGCTGTGTACCAGCGCAGCGCCGGGGGGCGTTTTTTCATTATTAATAAAAATCCAATAATAAGGTGGGGCGGCCAGGCCCACAGCAGGTGCCAGTTCGCGGTAGTCATGACGTAGCCGGAATAGTTCCACAGCAGCAGGCTCGCGATGCCGACCGCCCCGCTGAGGGCGAACAGCACTGTGTCGAACACCCGCATGCCCCGGGAGCTTCCCCGAGAGCCGTGCCTGGCGCTGCGGGCGCGGCGGATGCTGAGCACGGCGGCGAACAGCAAGAGGCCCCATAACAGCAGTCCGGCCAGGGCCGGTTTCAGCGGACCGAGGTCCTCCGGCAGAATCGTGGTACCGTTGCGCCCCTGGTACACGTAGCGCTCGCCGCCCATCAGCGGGCGGCCGTTCAGTTCGGCAGCGGCCACAGCCCGCATCAACTGTCCGGGCAGATAGAGCCGCCGCGCCCGGCCCGGCACGCCGTCGGTCGGGCCTCCCAGCAGCAGATTAATGCCGAATTTTACAAACGGTTTTTCCCTCAGATACGGGCTGATGGCGTTGCGGTAAGTGTGCGCCGGCCGCTCGGCAAGCTTGAAATCGATTTCTTCTCCGAAAATATCCCAAAACAGATCCCGCACACGGGTAGTACAGTTGTCGTAAAAAAAGTCGTATATGTAGATGCGGTTTTCAGGGCGGGCGTTGAACTCGAGGTACTCGAACACCGCCTGCCGTTCTGCGCGACTAAGCAGCAGATCCTGCTCGTAAATAGTGCGATTCTCGTAATTCCGATAGAACTCATACGCCCGCTCGGTACGGATTACTCCCAGCATAAAGGGGAGCTCTCCGGTGACAAAGCGCGGCACAAAGCTGGTATCGAAGGGCACCGACGACTGGCCGTAGTTGTACAGCAGATCTATCTGATGTACCGGGTCCTCGATTCGGATCGCGGTGTGGCCAAACATCGAGTACAGCGCCTTACCGGGATATATTGTTACCATCTTGAGGCTTGCCTGCCCGGAGAGCTGCAGAAACTGCGGCTCGGCGGCCTCCTCCGTGCCTGTCTGCACGCCGGTCCCTGCATCCGCCGGCAGCAATGCTGGCTGCCAGCCGCACAGGAGCAGTACTAGAGTTAACTTCAGAATTGCGCTCTTCACGCTCCTACCATACTGAAGTTCAACTGTTTTGACAATGTAGTGTGAAAAAACTTGTGGTGAACTGTAGAAACACACCACATATAGTACCCTTCTGGGGTAGCTACCCCTACATCTAGTAGGACACCACATCTTTTTTAACACAGCAATTCAAACTTTGAAAGTCCATATGCCTTCAAAGTTTGAATTTGCATCATTATGTTAGAATAACCATCTTTTTCTAAACATACAGAGGCATTCAAACGTTAGATAGTGCAATGCACTATCTAACGTTTGAATTGCTGTTTTTAACACTAAGTTCTTGACTGGAACGTAGGAATGGCAATAAAGTATTTTAATAATGACCCAATTCAACCCCACAGACTACCAACATATATTCGAACACACCGGGACTGCGATCGCACTGATTGACTCCTTGCATACGATTGTAGAGGTGAACCAGGAATTCGTACGGCTGGCCGGACTCAGTAAGAAAGAGATCGAGGGAAAGCTGAAGTGGACCAGCTTTCTGCATCAGGATGACCTGGTGCTCATGCTGGACCGGCACGAGCAGAGGGTACGCGCTGAGGGGGAACCACCCTCCTCGTATGAGTTTCGGTTTCTCGATCATCGGCAGAATTTACACGAGGTGTTTATTACCGTAAAGTGGCTCGAAACAGTGCAGCAGTCAATCGTATCACTGTTCGACATCACCGCCTACAAACAGCACCAGCACACGCTCGAACGGAGATTGAAACTGGAGAAAATAATTGCCGAGCATTCACAGAATTTCATCCGCTCCAATGAAAGCGATATTGATGATGCCATCCGGCAGGTGTTGCAAGCCATCGGTGAGTTTTCAGGAGTGGATCGCAGCTACGTGTTTATGTACTCTGAAGACGAAAAAACAATGAGTAACTCGCACGAATGGTGCGCTCCGAATGTGACTCCACAGATCGAACTGCTGCAGGATCTGCCGGTCAATCGGTTTGCCTGGCTCGACAACGAGCTCAGGGCAGAGCATTTCATCAATGTTACCGACCTCACCGAACTGCCGCCGGAAGCGACCCCGGAAAAGGAGATTTTGAGAGAACAGGATATCTGTTCCCTGGCAATTGTACCTCTGTTTTTTGGAGGGCGGCTGAGGGGGTATCTCGGCTTCGATTCGACTAGCCAGACTGTGCGCTGGAGCAAGGATGATTTTCTTCTCCTGCAGACAATCGGCAATGCAATTATCAATGCATTCATGCGCGCGCGATTGGAGCATCAGCTGATGCAGTCCCACAAAATGGACGCAATCGGACGGTTTGCTGGTGGAATTGCCCATGACTTCAATAACATTCTGACTACAATACAGGGCAACAGCCAGCTGCTACTCTACTCGAAAAAGTTGAATGCAAAAGAGCTGGAGTTGGTCGACACCATCATTCACGCCAGCGAAAGCGGCAGCAGTCTCACCCGGCAACTGCTGGCATTCAGCCGGGACGAACCCCTGTCGAAGAAATCGATCCGGGCCGAAGAAATCCTGCAGCGGTCAATTCAGATGCTGCAGCGCATTATCCCTGCCAATATTGAGTTAAAATCGATTTCGGAAAGCACTGAGGACCGCATTGAGATGGACCCTTCCCTGTTGGAACAAATCCTGATGAATCTGGTTCTGAACAGTGCCGATGCGCTGCCTGAAGGCGGGAAGATAGTTATTCGAACGGGAAATAGAAACATAAGTGCAGCCGATAAAAACCCGGGGCTCTATTTGGTCATCAAAGTGCAGGACAATGGCCACGGAATGTCAGCAGAAACCATCGACAAAGCGCTGGAACCCTTTTTCACGACTAAATCACCGCATAAAGGCACCGGCCTGGGGCTTTCCACGGCCTACTCCATTATCCGGCAGAGCTCCGGATATATGGAAATCTACTCGACACCGAAGAGAGGAACCCGGATCGATTTATACTTACCTGTTCGCAGCGACATGTCCGAATGAAATATGCAGTATTTTCTGAAATGAACTGGTTCGCACTACCTCGCCCGGCACATTTTGAAAATTCTTGTCTCCGATTTTGAACGAGACCTTTACGTCGTCCCCCTGGAAGAAGCGTTTATCGGGGTTGTCCACCCTGCACCCGCCACGGCTCAGGTCGTGCATCCGCACTGCAAGGTGAGCTTGGCTATGCTCAATTGGAGCAATATAAGCGGTTATCTGCACCGGTCTTCGGCGGCTGCGGCGCCTTTGGACCGGCATCTCCTCGATCAGGCTCTCGGTCTGCCCCAGCTTGGTTTTGCTGGTAATGCTGTCGAGCAGCTCTTTATCTACTTCGTTTTCCCGGGCATAGGCGGTAAGACTGTCATGGAAAGTCTGATAGTTTGCCAGCAGCAGGTACTTCTTCTCGGGATTGTCCAGATAACGGGCAATATCCTCTAGAAGCGCAATCTCTTCATCCTTCAGTTCGTAAATACGACAGAGTGAATCCCACTTGTTTTCCAGAAATCTGCTGACTTTGTGCTGTTCACTTTTTTTACGCAGGACTCCGGCAATAACCAGGAAGGCGATAAAACCAAATATTACCCCCAGAAAGATCGCGGTTTCTAACGGTGAAGTCCGCAGGTCGCGCATGAACAGCGTCCGTAAAATATCTTGCACTTTTTCCATATCATCTCCTACATCAATGGTAATAAAACCGGCAGTATTGTACAAGTGTATAATTGGTTGGCATAAATTTGTATAATATTGGTTGTTGGAGACCCCACAATTTCGGCGTATGGTCAGATATGGAAAATTGGTATGAATGTTACCGTATGTGCCGCATACGGCAGGCCGAAATTGAAAAACAGACAACTGCATGCCGGAGAGCCGGAAGCAGACCTATCTCGATTAAAGGGTTGAAATGGTGTGCAGATTGGTTGCGCAGATGGAAGGCCGCTCTGCGCGGCGGTTGTGCCGCCGTAAAAAAACAAAAGACCGAGGAGAGGCCATATGAGCATTTTGCTCGCAATTGATCATGAATCGAAAACCCCCGTGTTCAAACAGATAACCGGCCGGATTATCGAGCTAATAGATTCAGGGGTGCTGAATCCGGGTGAGAATCTGCCGGCTTCCCGCAGTCTGGCGACCCAACTCGGGGTAAACCGATCCACTGTGTACAAAGCCTATCAGGAGCTATGGGCTTTAGGGTATATCGATAGCAGGCCCGGCTCATATTCAACAGTACGAAAGCGGGCCAAACTCGTATCACAGCAGGACCCCGGCGAACCGGCCCTCATCGGCTGGAGAGAGCGGAGCACACGGGCTCTGGATTCCATCGGAGCCTGGTACCATGAAGAGAATGAACTCAATGCACGGCTTCTATCCATCGCCCGAAAAAGTGCACAGGAGCGCCATCGTGATCCGGCGGTAATCGATTTTACCCCGTTGGTGCCGGACGACCAGCTCTTTCCGGTTGAGGAATACCGAAAATGTGTTGCCCAGGTCTACTCTCAGGATGGACATAATCTGCTGGGCTACGGCGATCCGCAGGGGTATCTACCACTGCGTGAGTTTATTGCCGACCGTCTTCAGCTCCACGGGGTGCACACCAGTCGTGATCACATCATGATCACCGCCGGAGCACAAAGTGCGCTCAGTCTTATTTTCAGTGCTTTCACTTCTCCCGGCGACAAAGTGGCAGTTGAATCCCCCACCTACTCCCGGGCAATCGGGTTGGCGAAGCTGCACAGTGTGGAGCTGCTGCCGATAGAGATGGACAGTGAGGGTATGAATCTCGCGCAGCTGCAACAGGTATTAGCCGAGAAAAAACCTTCTTTCATCTATACTATTCCCAATTTTCACAATCCTACCGGTATTACCACCTCGCAAACACATCGCGAGGCTCTGCTGCGTACCGCCGAGGCGTACGAAGTGCCGATTGTGGAAGATGGTTTCGAAGAGGAGATGAAATACTTTGGGAAAGCGGTTTTACCGATAAAATCGATGGATCGTCGCGGCATTGTCCTTTATGTAGGGACTTTTTCAAAAGTTCTTTTTCCCGGAGTACGGGTGGGATGGATTGCCGGCGACCGGACAGCTCTGTCGCAGCTTACGACTCTGCAGAAGTTTTCGCACCTGGCAGGTTCGGCGGTCGAACAGGCTGCACTGAATCTTTACTGCCGGAAAGGGTTTTACGAAAATCACATCAAACGGATGCATCGGGTCTATCGCAGACGAATGCAGACCGCTCTCAGCAGCCTCTCCACGCAGCTCGGAGGAGCGTCTGTCTACTGGACACAACCAGCCGGCGGGTACACCCTCTGGCTGCACGTACGGGATGAGAATACACACGAGACAGATGTGCTCCAGTCACTTGCCCATCAGGGGGTATTGGTAAGTCCGGGGCGGTTTCACTATGCCGACGGCAGCCTGGGGGTAAGCTTTAGAATATCAATCGGTGCGGTTGACGAGGAAGCTATTGAAGAAGGGATCCGGCGGCTGGCGGCGGCACTTGTGTAAACAAAATGGACAACGCTGTATAGCCATGGTATACTGTGTATTATCACATATGAATAAGTATAGCCGAGCCAGAACAATCAAAGAAGTGGCGGAACAGCTGAATATCTCAAGCCAAATGGTATATAAACTGATTCGCCGGGGCGAACTGGATGCCTTCAAGATTGGAAATGCCGTCCGCATTCTTCAATCCGATGTGGACACCTATATCCAGCGGCAAAAGCAGCTCTATCGTATGGAATCAATGAACGAGAGAGCTGATGAACGCCAACAGCTGCATCCACTGATCCTCGAAGAGGTATCAGTTCGAAAGGACAAGTTCGTTCTTGGCCCGATTTCTCTTGATGTACCGCCGCATGCGGTGGTCGGGATCGCCGGCGGATCCGGGTCTGGAAAAACCTCGCTTCTCAGATCCATCAACGGCTTGGATCGCCTGGAATCCGGACGAGTCAAACTCGGGCCCGTTGATCTCACCGAAATGACAGTTGAAGCGCGGCGGATCGGATTCGTATTCCAGGATTCGGTCCTTTTGCCGCGAATGAATGTGGAAGAAAATCTCACCTTTCCCTTGAGAATAAAAAAAGTCACGGAACCGACCCGCTCGCAGCGCCTGAATGAAGTTGTGGATGAACTCGATATCGAACGGAAATATCTGGAAAAATATGAGGAACAACTCCCCGCCGGCATCCGTCAACTGACGGCAATCGGCAAAGAGCGTATGCACATGCTCGACCTCCTGCTCATGGATGAACCGATGCGTCATCTTGACGCCCATCTACGCTCGGAAATCCGCAGCCTTGTCCGCAGTGTGGTTCGAACCCTTGGCAAAACCACTTTACTGGCTCTGAACGAACCTGAAGATATCATGGCTATCTGCGATTATGTGATAGTCCTGAAAGCGGGCCAGCTCGTAGAATACGGGCCGGTACAGCAAGTCTACTCATATCCGCAGGATATTGCCAGTCTGGAAGCCCTTAGCCACTTAGGAGTGAATACCATTCCAGTCGAGCTGCGCGCCGGCCGAACAATCCCCTTCGACCTGGCGGCAGAAGACTACAATGACGGCCGCTATCGGCTCTGCTTCCGGCCGCAGGACATACGGGTCGGCCAGCCCGGCGATATCCAGGTTGAAGAACAGCGGCGCAGTGTGTTCGACGGCAGTCGGGACCTGGCAACTGTCCGTCTTTCAGCCCTCCAGCCGGGCGCCAACAGCCTGCAGGAAGAAGCTGCTGCCAGTGCGGATATTGTAATCCCGCGGAATACAAGCCAGATCAACTTCATCAAATTAGAACACTGGTATCTCTTTAAAACCGACTAAAAAATAATTTGGAACACTTTTTGGAACGCTTCGAGGAATAGGTAGGGAACGCCTCTCCGGTACTTTTGAAAAAAAGCCGGAGGGGGCCGCCTATGAATCGAATCGTTATCCTGCTGTGCACAGTTATACTGTGCGGCAATCAGTACGGCGCAGCCGAGCAGTGCGCGGTCCGAGTGGAGTGCATCAATGCCACTGCAGCTGAAGAGTGCTGGGTGCGAGAGGCAGTTCCGCAGGTCGTTCAGTTTTACCGGGAACTCGGCTTCGAAGTTCCGGACAACTTGCAGCTGCGCTTCAGATTCCAGAGCAGCCTGTGTCTGAATGGACAGGAGCTGGACTATGCTCTGGGAATTTTCAATCCAGGCACCAATACTGTATTCATGTGCAGTTACAAGGCTGCGGCCTACGCCAACTGTCGCATGTTCGGGAGTACGGGATCAGCGCAGCTGTACCGCTCGATACTCGTCCATGAAACCGCTCACTTCATCAATTCAGTCATTGCTCCGGGACTTCACCCGACTATAGATGAGGCCGTAGCTGCAACGGTGCAGTTCTCACTGATGGAATCGAATGTGCGCAGGCGAATCTCAGGAGCGGTAGATGCACCCCGCTTCACCTCTTACCGCGACATATCCATGGGCGCGTATCTTTACAGCCCGGAGGGTTTTCTACTGGCATGCTACGCGTATATGCAGGCTCACCCCACAGTCTTGAAGCGCTGCCTCAACTCGCGCACAGCTTTGATCAAGGATCCGTTCTTAATCGAGTGGAACTAAGTCCAAATTATATATGATTATTTTTGTCATCTTATAAATTTCGCAGTATATTTAAATCACTATATGAAGGAGGACTTTATGCGCCGATTAGCGGTATATTTTATCATAATAGTTTTGATTACGGCCGGATTAGTGGTGCTGCCGGTGGGCGGCAGTGGTACCCGCGAACAGGACTCTGCGGAGTTCATGGAATCCACCGAACCGGGCAAGGGAGATGGTACCAAAGCCTCCATAAGTGCGAACAGCTCCGGAGGCGGCAGCTCTGCCGGAGAGAAGCGGGGGAACCGGGTTTCGCCTTTCGCGGAAGCCGAGCTGCAGTACCTCGAACCCTACGACACGGCCATATTTGCCGGAGGCTGTTTCTGGTGCCTGGAGCATCCCTTCGAAAAACTGGTCGGGGTGGCGGAAGTTGTTTCGGGCTATACCGGAGGCACCAAGGAAAATCCGACATATCGCGAGGTGGCATCGGGAAGGACCGACCATCGGGAGGCAGTAGTTGTATATTACAACGAAGAGATAGTCAGCTATGAGCAGCTGCTGGAGGTGTTCTGGCGGAATATCGATCCTACCGATCCGGGCGGACAATTCGTAGACCGGGGCAATCATTACGCCACCGGAGTTTTTGTAGAAAACGAGGAGCAGCGCCGCATCGCCGAAGCATCCAAACGGACACTGGAAAACAGCGGCCGCTTCGATGAAGCGATAGTCACCGAAATTCTACCCGCCGGCCCCTTTTATCCGGCTGAGGAGTATCATCAGGATTACTACATAAAAAGCACCGATGCCTATTCACGATACTATGGTGGTTCTGGCCGCGGCAGCTTTATTGCCGAGCTGTGGAGCAGTACCAAAACCCCGCAGGGGCTGGAGACGAAAGAGGGCCGCTGGAAGAACTTCGACAAGCAGGCCCGTGTAGAAGAGCTGACCGACCTGCAGTACGAGGTTACTCAGGAGGATGGTACAGAGCGGGCATTCGACAACAAATACTGGGACAACAAGCGGGAAGGCATCTATGTTGATATTGTCAGCGGCGAGCCCCTGTTCAGTTCTACCGATAAATACAAATCCGGTACCGGATGGCCCAGCTTTACCCGTCCCATCGATCCGGACAATGTGACCTATCATGAGGATTTTTCGCTTTTCTCTGAGCGGATCGAGGTTCGCAGCCGCTATGCCGACAGCCACCTCGGGCATGTCTTTCGCGACGGCCCGCAGCCGACCGGCCTGCGGTACTGTATGAACTCGGCGGCACTGCGCTTCGTGCCCAGGGAAGATATGGCAGCGGAGGGCTACCGGCAGTATCTGGTCTTGTTCGAGAAGTAAAGGATAACTACTCTGCGGCTCCGTTGCTATCGAGTGCCTGCTGCAGGCGCTGTATAGTAAGCGGAGCCGAACCCTCGAAGTGATTGTTCACATTCACAGTTACATCGGCCTGCAGGGAAGCCTCCATTAAAGTGGCGGCTATATCCTGCAGGTTCGGTTTTTCCATTACCAGCCGGTTCCATTTCCCGCCGGCGGCCTGTTCGATTTCCTTACGATCGCCGCCCATCAACCTGAATACCAGGCGCTCGTCGATTAAGGGTTTGAACTTCCGGTACACCTCTGTAACCGGCGGCATGTACTGTTTTTCCGGGAGCACCGGGATTAGGCCGGCGGCGGAGAGAAAACGGAAATACTCCTCTGTCAGGTAGTTCCCATTACGGATCTCCAGACCGACCGGCAGCGCCGGGTCGACGTCTTTAATGAAAGTACCAAAGCGGTCGATGAACTCGCCGACCGAGCCCATCTTCTGCTTATTGAGATACTCGAATTGAAACATCATCGCATCGATTTGCCCGTGCAGCGGGGAGGTTATCTCGACAAACTGTTCAAAGAGTTCCAACGAGAGGAACTGTTCGTTTGGAGGCCCAGCTTTGGGTGGCTTGCCTGCGGTTCCCCCGGAGGCGCGATGATGGGTGAGCGTGAGGTCACGAGGAACCTTGCAGGTAAAGCGGAGTGAATCGGCAGCCCGGCCCTTGTATTCGGCGACTTCCCCGGCTGTGGGCATATGGTAAAACCAACTGTCGATTTCGGCAGTCGAAAAATGTTCGGCGTACTCCGGCAAATAATCGGCTGCGTACGGATACTGACGGGAATAGACGAGCCCCGTCCAGGAGGGGAACTTCCAGGAGCAGGTACCGAATCGCAGGGCCACTCTACTCTGCCCCCTTACTGGGCATTTTCTTGGGCCGCTTGCTGGGCTTTCTGCAGCAGTTCGCCCACAGTTTCATGCCACATTCCCCCGATGTACCACTCGGCCATTGTCTCTAAGAAGCTGCGGTAGAGTTTGGCAAACTCCTTGGCCGCCTGCTTGTCCTCAGACTGTATGCTGTACAGCTCCATCAGGCGCGGGTTTTCGGCCTTCCAGGCATCTTTCTGCTTCGCGACCTTGGCCGGAGCTTCGATCCAGCGCAGCAGTTCGTTGCCTTCACCGTCCCAGAGAGAGACAGCCGGGATATGCGTGTCACCGTCCTTCTCATAGTGCTTTTTTAATTGCGGGAACTCCGACCCCCGGAATACCCGCAACGGTATCTCCAGCTGCTCAAAGAGCTTCTTGAGAATCGGCATATTACAGATCCAATCGCCGCACCAGTCTTCGGTATTTACGGAAGCCCTAACCGGCTGCGTAAAGCCGTCGACCACCGCCCGTAACGACTCAACGTCGGCCGGCGAGGGGCTGTCTGAGGATTCAACCCCTTCCATCAATTTGCGCACCAGCGACCGGTAATGCCGTAATTCCTGCAGGTATTCATCTACGGTCAGGCCTTGATTAAAATAGTCTTTTGTCAGTTTTTCTAAGTGTTCCATATACACTAAAGATAGAGCCCGCACCGGCAATGATCAAGCACGGCCGAGAAAAAAGTGTGCGGTCCGGGCCCCGCCCGGACCGGCGGAGCCCTCCTAATTCAAATCAGACAGTATGCGCAGGCCGTCCAGCGTAAGCCAGGGGGCCTCTTCGTCTATACAGGGAATGTGTGGCGCCAGGGTTCCAGCCATTCCGCCGGTGGCGATTACCAGCGGCTTAGTCCCGAGTTCGGTCTGCATACCGCTGACCATATGTTCAATCAGCCCGGCATACCCGTACATCAAGCCCGACTGGATCGCGCCGATGGTGTCGGTACCGATGTACTTGGCCGGAAATTCGAGGGGAATGTGAGGAAGCTGGGCGGTATTCATCGAGAGGGCCTGCATCGCGGTTTTCAGGCCGGGTGCAATGGAGACTCCGCGCACCTGCCCTTGCCCATCTACCGCAGTAAAGGTCAGAGCAGTGCCGAAATCGATGATAATCGCACTCTGCCGGTAGAGTCCGTAGGCGGCCACCGCATTGGCCAGAAGATCGGCACCCATCTCGCGCGGATTCTCAGTGCCGAATTTCAGTCCGGTGTTCAGTAAAGCCGAGACCGTCAGCGGCGCTGCACCGCTGAAGCGGGACAGCACTGCATGCAGCGTTGAGTAGAGCTCCGGCACTACAGTACTGAGGATTGCCCTCTCGATTTCGTTAGGCTCAATCGAATGTTCCCGAAAGAGATTGCGCAATAACATCCAATATTCATCGACCGTCCGCTCTGTCACAGTAGCCACCCGCCAGCGGGCGACCCACTGCTCCCCGGAATAAAGCCCTATTACAATATTCGAGTTTCCTACATCAACTGCACACAACATATTTAGACTCCTTTTATCTATATCTTTTACAAAAGACTGCTCCTGTTATACCATGCATCATGACTGAAGAAAAACTGCGCCGCGCCGATAAGCGCATGAATCCGGATCAGGCTTATAAAGAACTCACCCATGGAGTGTATGGCGTCCTGGGACTTGTAGATGAACAGGGGTATCCATACACGCTGCCACTAAACTACTGCGTAGAGCAGCAGACCATCTTTTTTCATGCAGCCCAGGAGGGCCGAAAACTGCGCTGTATTAAGGCCGAACCGCGGGTTTCATTTTCCGTCATTGCCCATCATTCGGTGCAGCCGGAACGCTTCACTACGTACTACCGGAGCGTACACGTAAGCGGGCGGGCGCGGATGGTCGAAAACCCAGCCGACAAGCGGCATGCATTGCGGCTGCTCGCGGAAAAATACTCCCCCGGTTTTAAGGAGAGCGCCGGAGAGTATATTGAGAAGGCCTCCGAACACACCGCGGTATGCGCTATCGAAATAGAAACCCTGACCGGTAAGCTGAACCCGCCGGAGTGACGGCCAGACCGCCAACCGGGTCAACCGTGGGCGACCGGCCGGTTCACTCTCAAACTAATGCTTTCTCCGGCAGGTCCGCCCCGCGGGACAGCTCGCCGGCATGGTCGGGGTGAAAATGGCTCAGCAGCACTGCATCGACCTCGTCAATCGACACGCCTGCCCGCAGCAGCTGGTGGATGGTGCCGGTACCCAGGTCGAAGAGCAGCCGCTCGCGGGCGCCGCAGAGCAGCAAAGAACAGAAGCTGCGCTGCAGGGAGGGCACGCAGGTACCGCTGCCCAGGATGATTAGCTTACTCATGACTCTTGGCCCGGCTGTCCCGACGGGCTGTCGGTCGGGCCAGCCGGATTATGCTGCAGAAAGGTGCCCTGCTCCAGTTCGGTGAAGGCCTGTTTGAGCTGCTGGCGGGTGTTCATCACGATCGGCCCGTACCAGGCGACCGGCTCCCGCAGGGGAACTCCCGAGACAAATAGGAAGCGGGCCCCCTGCTCGCCGCTGCTCAGCTTGATCTGCCCGCCTTGATCGAACAGGACCAGCGTACGGTTCTCGGCCTCCGCCGGCGGATCGGTGTCGTGCCAGCGCTCCGCCTCGGTGGGGTGTGAAAAGGGGTCCCTCTCCTCCGAGACGCAGACGCTCCCCTCATAGACATACGCAACTACATCTCGC
>CAZAMY010000014.1:0-14899 GCA_964485995.1 uncultured Sediminispirochaeta sp. | reverse complement strand
GTGGTGGCGTTTTGGTCGGCTTCCGGTATGGTTTCAAGTAGGCGCCGGGCATCGGTCAGCTTGCGTTGCTGTACCTGAATCTGGGCGGCTAGAGCCTTGCTGTTGACGGCCAGCTCCGGATGCTGCTCGGCTATAAATTCGGCAATTGCCGAGATCTCCTCGCTTGAATCTGTATACCCCGGGATAATCAGGGTTGTCAGCTCGAGGTGGATTTTCTTCGCAGCCTTCTTAATAAAGGCCATCACCGGCTCGACCTTGCCTCCGACGATTTCCTGATAAAACTCTGAACGAATCGATTTGAAATCGATGTTCGCCGCATCCAAGACCTCCAGGAGTTCATCGGCAGGCTGTGGGTTGATGAAACCGTTCGAAACTAGGACATTTTTCAAACCCTTTTTATGAGCCTGTGTCGCTGTTTCCATCATCCACTCAAAATGCACCAGCGGTTCGGAGTAGGTGTAGGCAATTGCGCTGGCACCCTGCTGCAATGCCTGCTCTACGAGTTCATTTGGCTGAGTGGTACGATTTCCGCCTTTTGGAGTGAACTGGGCAATCCTAAAGTTCTGACAAAAGGGACAGCGAAAAGAGCAGCCGTAAAAGCCGACCGAAAAAATCGAGCTGCCCGGATAAAAGTGATACAGCGGCTTCTTTTCTATCGGGTCGGTCGAAACTGCCGATAAAGCCCCGTAAAACGGCAAGTAAAGCGATCCACCGCGGTTTTCTCGGACCATGCAAATTCCGCGCTCACCATCCTCGATCAGGCAATGATGCGGACAAAGGATGCAGCTCAGTTTTGAGTCTTTGGCATAGGTATAACTCATACATTCATATTCTCCTTTTCAGTCATTACTTGATGGAGAATCTCGCTGTCTTTCAGATACCTGAGCTCATCTGAAACCTCAAAAGGGTGATACTGAATACCAAAGCTTCCTCGTCGAACCCAGATTTGCACAAGAAATAGATTTTCGCCGGATTCGGTGGCAATATTTGGTTTTTCTTCGTAGTGCACAATATCTTCAATTCTGAACTCGAAAAACTCGGTATCTGAGGTGAAGGGCTCGGTGATTAACAGCAGCTTTGATTCATCATATGGGTGTTTTCGCAGGGCCCCAGTAAAAGAAACCGCCTCCGATTTCAGTTCTGGTCGTTTATCATATTTGACAAGCTCATATAAGGGCTGGGTTTCAAGATACTTGCGTATGCTCATTACTTTTCCTCCTGTTCTCTACTACTAGTATTACAAAACAGGATCAAACAATGCAAGGGCACCTATCCGGTTTGGCGGTATCTTGTCTGGTTTAGATGTTCCATCAAAGCAGCGTGGCACTCCGTGTCGAGAGACAGAAATTGGAAAGCAATTTTACGGTTATTTCTGATTATTTTGGCATCCACCGTAAATACATTCTCTTCTAGGCTAAGGCTACAGCCGCGCAGCTCTTCACCCTCCATAATATCGGCAGTTGCCTGGGGCATATCCGGCAAAAAGTTGAGTCCGCCGAGAGAAATATCGGTGATTTTTCCGGTGATGAGGGCATACGTTCTGGGATGGGTAAAAGCAAAGTCCAGTCCCTCTGTCCAGCTGGCCGGATACCTTCGATCTGACCGGGTTTCGGAGAGTACGTTATAACGGGCAAAAATATCCTGAAGATGTTGAATATCATCCTCGTTCAGACCTGTATGTATCATACCGTTTACTTCAAGTACAGTAGCTTTTGAGGCCTCCTCAGAAGAAAAACTATCGCCGGTTATCAAAATAAATACCGCATCTTCCTTACTGCGTTTAGCTCTCAACAGCCTGATAAAAGGCTTCCAATGGCGGGGGAAATCCTCGGCACTGAATATTACCAGGTCGGGGGTTATTTCGTCGATGTTATCTAAAGCCTTTACCGGGTTGAGATAGTGGATAAAATCAAAACCAAGCGGAGCAAGGTGATGACTGATACGTTCCTGCGTTTCCTTGTCCTCGATTACTAAGACTGTTTTCATTCCTGGCTTCCCTGACCTAAGACCTGATAATTATATATAACCCAATAGCCTTCTGGACGATGTAAATAGTACACATAACGTCGCATTTCTGTAAAGTCTGGATAACGGAACTCCTGATCTACCAGCACCGTTGCTTCCTCCGGCGTGTATTCGGTTTTCAGTACCTGATAATCCACCGGCTTCATAAGAATGTCAGTATCCACCATCTCATTCTTCAGCATTTCTCGATACTCTTCAACCATGCGTATCTGCTCGCGTTCGGAGCTACGCCGATAGGTTGCTTTTTTGAGTGGATTCTGCAGCATCAACTGCTCTACATCAAGATAGAGAAAAAACTTCGGCCACTCATTATTCTGACGGGCACTGAGCATGTAATCCACAACCTGATCAGGCGGAAGTTTGTGTTTCTGCAATACCTGCTGAGTAGAGGCAATCACATCGCTGCGGTAGTCGCTTTCGGGTTCAAGAGAGGGTTGCACATGCAGGGTGAGGGTATTCGAACTGAGGGATGAACGGTTCTCTAAATGCGGGGAGAACTTTGCCTGGAGAAAGTAAATACCAGGGCTGTTTAATGTTACGAAATCTGCAATTTCAACGAAAAATGAAAACTGTTCACCCGGGAGCAGGCGGATTTCCCGATAATAGACTTGTTGATTGGAACTGCGCTCTCTGATATACTTTTCTGACGCCGGCAGAGTTTCATTGTAGAGATTGGTTACATGCAGCTCTAAATTGAACACCTTGTCTGCCGCTAATTCGAAAAGAAATGGGTCAGGAGATTCGTTGCGAACACTAATCCGCAATTCTATCGGAGCCGCAGGAGTATATATTTGCTTCCTCGTTTCTTCGATATGTAGACTAACACCGCTTTCGTTAGTTGCAGCTACTAGAGGCAGCAGACTGAAAAAAGTAATTAGATAAATGAATACAATTCGTTTCACGATAGTTCTCCCATACTCTTTACTATCTTCGGTATAAAGAAATGATAACATTATTCCAAAATAAACTGAATAAGAAGCTTGATACTTACGACCCCTTTATTGAACTCTTACGTTCCTTTCGACAGAAAGAGTTTACACTCGAAGTAGAGGGAACGGAAGGATTTTTCTTTGCATTACTAGTAGAACGGCTGTTTCGGTATGCAAAAAGTCCGTTTCTGATAGTTACTCCCACCGAACAGGAAGCTGAAACCCTCGTAAGAGATCTGTCCCTGTTTACAGATCGAGCTTATCAATTTCCCTGGTGGAGCAGCGTTCCTTACGGTGGTAAACATACCCAGCTGGGAATCGCCGGAAAACGGATGTATCAGTTAGTGCAGATGCTGTCGGGCGAACCTTTCATTGCAGTTGCTTCTCTGCGAGCCTTCTTAACCCCGCTTCCACCACCGGAATTTATAAAGTCGAAACTCATTACCTTGCAGGTAGGCCAGGAGTTCGACCCGGTTCAACTGGCCGAGACGCTCCAGCTGTATCAATACCTTCGCGTACCGAGAGTAACTGTGGCCGGAGAATTCGCCCTTCGCGGTGAAGTATTAGATTTTTTTCCACCGGGCAGGGAAGAGGCGGTTAGAATCGTATTCGAGTGGGATCAAATCGAAGAGATTCGCAGTTTTAATCCGCTTTCCCAGAGCTCCACCGGCAGCGTGAAGCACACCACTATCTTCCCTGTGAGTGAAATTGTGTGGGAAGAGTGGTCAATCCAGCGGATGAAAGAGCTGCTTCCGAATGCTGAAGACCTTCATGAACAAATAGAAGAAGAGGGGCGTTGCAGCGATGAGGTCTATTTTTTTCCGGCCGCATTCGAACACCCCGCAGCCCTGGCCGACTATCTCGATCAACAGGCGACCCAGTTTCTTCTGTATGATGACCGTCTTAAAAACGGATGCGATTCTCTGCAAAAGGAATACAGCGGTCTGTACCGCGAAGCCCGTATTAAGCGTCGCCCTGCGCTGCGTCCTGAACTGCTGCTGCACAGGTTTGAGGATGTCCAAGAGTCGCATCATCGCACGATCACGGTTCCGGTTATTCGTGATAAAAACAAAAAACGCATCCGATTTTCCTATGAAGGTCCGCGTTCATTTTTCGGCAACATTAGCTATCTAAAAAGCGAGATGGAAGCTCTTATTGACAATGACTACGAAATAACCGTCTGCGCCGAAACAGAGACACAGTCAAAGCGTATAGAACACCTGCTGAAAGATTTAGAGGTGAGTGTGGTCGCCTCGCCGATCTCATCCGGTTTCTCCATTCCGGATTTCAAGCTGATGGTGGTACAGGAGAACGAAATTTTCGGACGCCGCCGGCGCCCACCGGCGTCGGTAAAGAAAGCAAAAACTGCAGTAATTGATACCTTTGTCGAATTGAACCCCGGCGATTTCGTGGTACATGTAAATTATGGAATCGGGAAATTCAAGGGAATCGACCGTATAAAAGCAGCCGGAACCGAGCGTGACTACATCCAACTCGAGTACGCTGGCGAAGAGACTGTGTTTATTCCGATCGAACAGGTGAATCTGGTTCAACGGTATATCGGGCAGGAGGGGCGTGCTCCGCGCTTAGATACTCTGGGCGGAAAATCGTGGGAAAATCGTAAAAACAAGGTGAAAAAGTCGGTCGAGGATTTAGCCGAACACCTTATCTCACTTTATGCAAAGCGCAAGAGTGCAGAGGGGTTGGCATTTCCGGCGGACACTGATTGGCAGATCGAGTTCGAAGCAGAGTTTCCATACGAAGAGACCGAAGATCAGCTGCGGGCTATAGAGGATGTAAAGGCTGATATGGAAAAACCTGCCCCTATGGACCGGCTTGTATGCGGGGATGTGGGATATGGAAAAACCGAAGTCGCCATGCGGGCCGCCTTCAAATCGGTGGTATCCGGCAGGCAGGTGGCTTTTCTGGCACCTACTACAATTCTGGCCGAGCAGCATTACGAAAATTTTATAGAGCGATACAAACGCTATCCGGTGCAAATCGAAATGATCTCGCGCTTCATTCAAAAAAGCGATCAGAAGAAAACCCTTGAACGGGCTAAAAACGGCAGTATAGATATCCTGATCGGTACGCATCGGATACTGCAGAAAGATGTTGAGTTCAAGTCTTTAGGGCTGCTGGTGGTAGATGAGGAGCAGCGCTTTGGAGTAAAGGACAAGGAACGCCTAAAAGAACTCCGGGCTTCAGTTGATGCACTGACCCTCTCAGCCACTCCGATTCCGCGGACCCTGCATATGTCGCTGCTCAAAATACGGGATATGTCTCTCATTACTACTCCTCCCATGGATCGACGGCCGATCGAGACACACGTCGAGGAGTTCAACGAAGAGCTGATTGGCGATGCTATCCGTTATGAGGTGAACCGCGGAGGACAGGTCTTTTATCTGCACAACCGAGTCGAAACCCTTAATCAAGTACGGCTGTTTCTCGAACGGCTGCTGCCGGAGGTAATGGTTGAGACCGCCCACGGTCAGATGACCAGCCGGCAGTTAGAGGATAAGATGCACCGCTTCGTCCACGGATCATTTCAGGTGCTGGTGGCAACCACTATCATCGAAAATGGAATAGACATCCCCAACGTAAATACGATTATTATCGACCGGGCAGATATGTACGGAATCAGTCAGCTGTATCAGCTGCGCGGACGGGTGGGACGTTCGGATCGGACTGCGTACGCGTATTTACTATTCCCGGAGCGCCGCGCTTTATCGGAAATCGCTATGAAGCGTCTCCAGATTATCAGTGATTATACCGACCTGGGGTCCGGATTCAAGGTAGCTATGAAAGACCTGGAGGTGCGCGGGGCCGGCAATCTGCTGGGACGACAGCAGCATGGTGAAATACTGTCGGTAGGATTTGACATGTATCTCCGACTGCTGGATGAAGCAGTAGCCGAGATGAGCGCAAGCGATGAGGAGAAAGAGGCGCCAGAGGTGTATCTGGAACTCGACTATTCGGGGTATATTCCTGACGCCTATATCAAAGATCCCACCGAAAAGATGGAGATTTATAAAATGATTGCCTCGATAGAAACCGATTACGACCTGGAACGGGTCTACGGCGAATTAACAGACCGCTTCGGACCTATGCCGGACGAGGTGCAAAGCTTACTTTCCATTGCCGAGCTGCGGGTAGTGTGTAAAAAGCTCTATATCCGCTCCCTCAAGGAACGGCGCGGCAAAGTACATGTAGAGTTCGGCAAGGTGTCGATTATCAGTGTTGACAAGGTGCTGCGGCTCATCAAGGAGAGCGGCGGCAGCGTAAAGCTCGATCCGAATAACCCCAATATTCTGCTAATGAATACCGAAGCCATCGGACTCAAGGAGAAATCGGAATTTATTAGAGAAAAGCTTCAGACTCTGCTATAATGTGTGCAGAGAGAAACCGTATGCGAAAAAAAACGTTTGATTTATTATGCAACGTCGGCGAGCTGACCGGCCTCTTTCAAAAAAGTACTAATATCAAGGGGCTTCTGCACCTTACCGTAAAAATCATTTCCCGGCATATGCAGACGGAAGCTTGTTCAATTTTTTTATTAGAAGAGAGTTCGAACACCCTCGTGCTGCGGGCAACAGTCGGCCTTAATCCAGAGATGATCGGCAAACTCCGGCTGCAAATAGGGGAGGGCATTACCGGCACATCCTTGAAAGAGTTGAAACCTATTTGTGTACCCCGCGGATCGGAGGATCCTAATTTCAAATACGTACAGGGAATTTTCGAGGAAAAGTACGAAAGCTTTCTCGCCGTGCCGATTCTTCAGTCTTCAAAAAAATTGGGTGTAATCGTACTCGAGGACTCGCGCCCCGATTATTACAACAAGCGGGATATACGCGCCTTGTCTGCCATTGCCAGTCAGTTAGCAACCTTTCTGGAACACGCCCGCATGCTCATCGAGCTGCGAAATACTACCAAACACGAAGAAGGTGCATCCCGTCAGACCGACAATGCACAGCGTTTTTATCGCGGTCGTCCTACCTCATCAGGTATTACCATGGGACAGGCAGTGCTGGTGAGCGGGAGTGCTGATGATAACTTGCTGATGCATGTCGGAGATGAGAAATATCGTAACAGCGAAGCGGCGTTTGACGAAGCCCTAAAGAGTACAACCGAACAACTAAAGGAAATTCAGGCACATCTGGATGAACGTCTCTCCGAAGCGGGCTCACTGATTTTTGGATCACACTTACTTATGCTCAGCGACGATGAGTTTTCCGGTAATATGCGTAAAAAAATCAGGACCGGCTCCTCCGCAGCCGAGGCGGTTGTTGAGGTGGTAAACGAGTATGTGCGGCTGTTTCTCAATTCCACTAATGTTAACACCCAGGATAAAATTCACGATGTAAAAGACCTCGGACACCGCCTGCTGAAAAACCTTGCTGGAGGCGATGTGGAAGACGGAGATTATTCCGGTCAAATAGTCGTAGCACGCAACCTGCTTCCCTCTGAAATCGTCAAACTTGCAGCCCAGCACACTGAGGGTTTTGTTGTATATGGTGCCGGAGAAACCAGTCATATTTCGATTTTAGCCAGGTCTCTGGAGGTTCCAACGGTTCTGCTAACAGAGAACGAATTCTATCAGAATGTAGACGGCAAGTTCCTCATTCTTGATGCCTATCAGGGCACCCTGATTATTGAACCGGAAAGTGAACTGATCGACCGCTATGTAGCCCTCGAAGAGGAGATGAGTGCACAGACTAAACGCCAGGAGCAGATAGAAAATCCTACTACCAGTTGTAAGAGTCTTGATGGAACCGAGATAGGCCTGTTGGCCAACATCAATCTTCTCAGCGATGCAAAATCGGCTCGCAAAGCCGGCACCAGCGGTGTCGGCTTGTACCGCAGCGAGTACCTCTTTCTAGTGCGAAATGATTTTCCACCCGAGGAAGAGCAGTTGATTATCTATAAACGGCTTATTAACGAGATGGATCCTATCTACTTCCGTACTCTGGACATCGGTGGCGATAAAATGTTGTCAGCTGCGGATATCGGGCATGAAGAGAATCCATTCATGGGCCTGCGGGCCATTCGCTACTCTTTCAAGAACATCGGAGTTTTGAAGGCACAACTGCGGGCTCTTTTGAGGGCTGCCGCCCACATCGACTTGAATATTATGTTTCCGCTTGTCTCCGGGCTCGATGATTTTCTCAAAGCCAAGGAGATCGCTGAAAAAGCCCAGCAAGAGTTGAGTCGTGAAAAACTCGCGTATAATGCGAATCCCCGTTTCGGTGCAATGATAGAATTGCCCTCTGCAGTCACAATGGTACGCCAGCTGGCACAGGAAGCCGATTTTCTCAGCATAGGTTCGAATGATCTTGTACAGTATATTTTAGGAGTTGATCGAACCAATGAAAAGGTAGCCGACCTCTATTCTGTTTATCAACCCGCAGTGCTACGCGCCTTCAAGCAGATAGCCGATGCCGGGCGTGCGGAGAACTGTCTCATATCGGTCTGCGGTGATGCTGTATCCGATACGGCGATGCTTACTTTTTTTATTGGTATTGGTATCGCTACCTACAGCGTCGATCCGCGCATGTTGTACAAGGTTCGCGGCTATATCAGCTCCCTGGATGTGAATGAAGCTGCCGATCACGCCGATAAAATGCTCAGTTTTCACACTCATAAAGAGGTTACCGAGTACATTGACATTCACTTGCAATAGTCCAGGCTTTCTCTTAAGATACGCTCAACTATGGGCGAACAGAAACGCAAAATACGCAGCTTTGTAAGACGCAGCGGACGGATGAGTAAAGGGCAGGAATACGCCCTGAAGAATTACCGTGATTTATACTGTGTCGAACTAACAGATACCAAAATAGATTTTGAACAGCTCTTCCGTAACAGGAACCCGGTCGTTGTAGAGATCGGTTTCGGAATGGGCCGAGCAACTATAGAATTAGCAGAAAGATTTCCTGATTACAATTTTTTAGGAATCGAGGTGCACCTTCCGGGAGTCGGCAAAGTCTTAGATGAAATCCACAAGCGACAGTTAGAAAATCTGCGGGTAATCCAGGCTGATGCAGTAGAGGTTCTCGATCGGATGCTACCGAAACACACAGTTAACGGCTTTCATATTTTCTTTCCTGACCCTTGGCCCAAAAAAAAGCACCATAAACGACGCCTTATTCAACCCGAGTTTGTACATAGACTGGCGCAACATTTACAAACGGGGGGTTATATTTATGCAGTAACCGATTGGGAAGAGTACGCCGAACAGATGCTTGAAGTTTTGAATAACGAGGCCCTGCTCCACAATCCGAATGGCGGGTTTTCCGAACCGATCGAATGGAGGCCGAAAACCAGTTTCCAGCTCAAGGGCGAGGCCAAGCAGCATCTCATTCGCGAAATATGGGCTCAAAAGAAATAAGACTAGAAATATAGTTATACATTGTTGAATATTTATTAATTGTATGCCAAGATTTGTGTAACAATATGCAAATTGGAAAAGGAGGTGCCAATATGAATGCAGACAAATGGATTGATCTTAGTAAATACTCTGATTTAGTCGTTAAGAATAATCAGATCGATCCGGTTAATTATACAAAGTATGATGTGAAGCGCGGCCTGCGCAACAACGACGGAACCGGAGTCTTAGTCGGTCTTACTCAGATCGGTGATGTTCACGGTTACATCGTTGATGAGAAAGAGCGAGTGCCGGTGGAAGGACGCCTCCGCTACCGCGGTATCGATCTGAGTGATCTGGTGGCCGGGTTTCAGAAGGAAAAGCGTTTCGGCTTCGAAGAAACCGTGTATCTGCTCCTGTTCGGGCAGCTTCCAAACCAGGAAGAGCTCGGCGCTTTCAAAAAACTCCTGGGAAAAAAGTGCACCTTGCCCACCGGGTTCACTGAAGACATGATTCTTACCGCCCCGAGCTCCAACATTATGAACAAACTGGCCCGCAGTGTTCTCGCCTCTTACTCCTACGATAAGAATCCGGAAGAGAACACCATAGAAAACGTACTGCGACAGTCTATCGAACTGATTGCACGTTTCCCGGTATTTGTTGCCTACGGTTATCAGGCTGCTCAGCATTATCATGAGAACAAAACCCTCTATATTCACTCACCCGATCCTGAGTTGAGCACTGCAGAAAACATCCTACGACTGATCAGACCGGATGCCTCCTACACCTCACTCGAAGCAGAGCTCCTCGACCTAGCATTAGTTCTGCATGCAGAACACGGAGGTGGTAACAACTCCGCCTTTTCGATACACGTAGTCTCTTCCTCCGATACCGACACCTATAGTGCGGTATCTGCTGCGGTAGGCTCACTCAAGGGAACTAAACACGGCGGGGCAGCTTTGAAGGTTCGCCAGATGATGGACAACATCAAACAAAATGTTCAGGAGTGGGAAGATGAAGAAGAGGTTGCCGCTTACGTTGAGCAGATTCTGAGAAAGGAAGCCTTTGACCAGAAAGGCCTGGTATATGGCATGGGACATGCCGTTTATACGCTTTCAGACCCAAGAGCGGTGTTATTGAAGGGAAAAGCCAAGGAACTGGCCAAAGAGAAGGGGTATGAACGGGAGCTGGCACTGTATGAGAAAATCGAGCGGCTCACCCCGTCAATATTCCGCAGGGTAAAAAACTCCGACAAGGTCATTTCGGCAAATGTAGACTTTTACTCGGGATTCGTGTATCACATGCTGGATATCCCGGTCGATCTGTTTACCCCGATTTTTGCAGTTGCCCGGATGCCCGGATGGGCGGCACACCGAATCGAAGAGCTTATCAACGGTCGGCGTATACTGCGTCCTGCGTATAAACACATTCGCAAGGATGCCATGACCTATATTCCAATCGGCGACAGAAAGTAATGAGAGAGCAGCGTAAAAAAAACGGCGGGCAGTTCGCATTGAACTGACCCGCCGTTTATTTTCCCGCGGCTGCGGCGATTACTCTTCTTCCTTCGCTTCCTCTTTCGACTTTGCGATTATATCGTCGGCAATCCGTCCGCGAACCCCTTCGTAGTGGTCGAATTCGAGTTCGAAGGAACCGGTACCAGAGGTGATGGAACGCAAGTCGATGGCATAGCGCAGCATTTCAGCCTGCGGAACCTCGGCATTCACCTGTACGATACCTCCACCCAGGTTTTCCTGACCCTGTACCCGTCCACGTTTCGAACTGAGGTCGGAGAGGATATCGCCAAGATACTGATCGTCGACAAATACCCGCAGATTCATGATAGGTTCGAGGAGAACCGGGTCAGCCTTGTCGAGGGCTGCCTTCAGAGCGCCTTTACCGGCCTGTTTGAATGCCATTTCCGAGCTGTCTACCGGGTGTTCTTTACCGTCGACAATAGTAGCACCGATGTCCACCAGCGGATATCCGGCCAGATAGCCTTCCTCCATTCCTTCCAGCAGTCCCTTTTCAATGCCGGGCATGTAGCCCTTCGAAACGGCCTGACCTCGAATGGCGTTATCGAAACTGAACTTCTCGCCGCGTTCCAGCGGTTTGATTTCCAGCACTACTCGTCCGAACTGTCCATGCCCACCGGTCTGTTTCTTATGTGTATACTCGGCACTGGCTGGTTTTGTGATAGTCTCGCGGTACGCAACCTTGGGAGTTTTGGTCTCAATATTGAGTTTCTGCTTCTCCTTGATGCGGTCGAGAATCATATTGATGTGCAGTTCGCCCATACCGGAGATAACACTCTCCTTGGTTTCAGTATTAAAGGATACGGTAAAGGTAAGATCCTCTTCGGTTATTCTGTGGAGAAAATCGTTCAGTTTGTCCTCAGAATTTCGATCCGCAGCCAGAACAGTCAAAGCATATACCGGGTGCGGCAGAGCCAGCTTTCTAAGCTTTATAGGACGGTCCGGCGAACAGAGCGTGTCGTTGGTATGCAAAGATTCTACTTTGGTAATGACGCCGATATCGCCTGCTACCAACTCTTTTACCTCGTCGAGCTTGCGACCGTTTACCTTGAACACCTTGGTGAGCTTCTCTTTTTTATTCTCGCGGTAGTTAATAACTTCGGTTTCTGCAGACAGAGTTCCGTCGATCACCTTCAGAAAAGAGAGCTTGCCGGAAAACTGATCGATACTGGTTTTGAACACAATACTGCAAAAAGGCTCCTCTACGCTAAAGGGGAGTTCGATTTCTTTCTCATCCTCATCATATCCAATCTCTTTGTAGGTTGCCGGTGATGGGGCATTGTTGATGAGAAAGTTCAGCAGAGAGGTGATGCCGTTGTTCTGACCGGCACTTCCGCACAATACCGGGACGATCTTATTGTCCCGCAGCCCTTCCAGAAGGCCGCGTCTAATTTCGTCCTCGGTCAGAGTGCCTTCCTCAAAATACTTTTCCATCAGCTCATCATCGCCTTCGGCGGCCGATTCGATCATGGTAAGGCGGTACTCTTCAACCTGGTCCTGCATATCTGCGGGAATATCGGCGGGTTGATCTTTGTCATTTTTATCATGAACAAGATAAGCTTTATTCTCGATAAGGTTTACAATACCCTTAAAATCGGCTCCGCTTCCAATGGGGATAGTGACTGGAACAAAAGTTTTGTCAAACTTATCATTCAAATCGCTGAACGTTGAGTCGAAACTGGCGCGATCTACATCCAGTTTGTTGATAAAAACCATTCGCGGCATATTTCGTCCCTCGAGACGCCGCCACAGTTTAATGGTTTCGATCTGCACACCTGAGCGTGCTCCTACGACCATTAACGCAGACTCGGCAGCTCTGAGAGCTGCAACAACTTCACCAACAAAATCTGCAATACCCGGAGTATCCAGCAGATTTAATTCGTGATCATGCCATTCAACATGCGCTAATGCAGTATGAATAGAAATCTGACGTTCGATCTCCTCATCGGAATAGTCACTTACTGTTTTGCCGGTATCGACGGTTTCGGCCTTAGGAATCACCCCTCCATTGAACAGCACCTGTTCTAATAAGGTAGTTTTCCCAGTGCCGCTGTGCCCAATGATAGCGACGTTCTTGATGTCAGCGGTGGTAAAACTCATCATGTTCTCCTTTTATTAAAATGGGATTATATACTTTAAAATCAGTTTAAATAGTTGTCAATAAAAAAGAATTTTCTCTAAAATTATAAAAGCCGCCGAAATGGCGTTTTACCTCCTTCGGCGGCTTCAATTTACAGGTGCTCGTGCCGGGTTACACGGCCAATAGACCGACGCGCTGTTCTACAGTCCGCCCTCTTTCTTGGCAAAGTGGCTGAACTCCATTCCGAATGTTCCGCGCCCCTGAGTTATGCTGCGCAGAGCAGTGGAGTATCCAAACATCTGTGCCAGCGGAACCGAAGCGCGTACATGCTCCAGGGTAGGTTTGCTCTCGAGACTCTCGATAAGCCCTCCGCGGCCGGTGAGATGACTCATTACATCGCCGATAAACTCCTTGGGCGACATTACATCTACGTGCATCACCGGTTCCAACAGAATCGGCGCAGCCTCGCGACAGGCGGCATCAAACCCGAGCGAGCCCGCCGCCTCATATGCAAAACTGGTGGCGGTCTGTTCATCAAACTCTGCGTCCAGGAGGGTTGCCTTTATATCGATTGAGGGATACCCGTACATGATACCGGAAGAAAATGCGTTCTTCACTCCTCGTTCGACTGCATCCCGGTATTCCCGCGGAAGTACGCTGTCATCGATATTGCACACATACTGGTCGCCCTCACCACGGGTAAGCGGCTCTACCTTCAAAGTGATCTTAGCGTTATTTTCCTTGTTGGCCACAATCTTGTGGAACTCTTCGGTATGAGTGAACGCTTTTGAAATCGATTCGCGGTAAGTAACCTGCGGATTACCGATTTTCGCATCCACTTTGAAATCCTTTACAATCCTGGTCACCAGCACATCGAGGTGCAGCTCACCCATACCGGATATGATCAGCTGTCCGGTCTCCTCGTTCTCCTTTACTATAAAGGTAGGGTCCTCCTGCTTCAGCATATCCAGCACTTTCTTCAGTTTGTCCTGGTCGGAGAGTGTTTTCGGTTCGATTGCTACATGGATAACCGGCTCTGGAAAATGCATCTTTTCGAGCAGGATCTTCTTTCCTTCAGAGCCGATGGTATCACCGGTTTGGGCCAGCTTGAAGCCTACGATCACCGCAATGTCACCGGCGGTCACCTTGTCCAGCGGTTCGTTGCGGTTGGAATGCATGCGAAGAATACGGTTTATTCGTTCACGCTTGTTTTTGGTGATGTTGTAAATCGCCGTCCCTTTTTTTATTTCACCGCGGTACATCCGGATAAAACTCAGCGATCCCGCCTCTCTGTCAGCCTGAATCTTAAAAACCAACCCAAGGGGCTGCTCCTTTTCATCGGCCTCCACCACCACGGTTTCCTGAGTTTTTACATCGATACCGTGAATCGGGGGAGCTTCCCAGGGGGAGGGCAGGTAATCGAGTACCCCGTCCAGCAGCGGCTGCACTCCGATGTTTTTGAGAGACGCCCCGACGAATACCGGTACTATGGTACGGTTGAGCGTCTGTGCGCGAACGGCTGTTTGCAGCATTTCCAACGGAATCTCTTTTCCTTCCAGATAGAGCTCGGTTATTTCGTCCGACTGGGCCGAAATTGTGTCGATCAGATGTTCCCGCCACTCCCGCGCCAGTTCACGCCATTCATCAGTGATAGGGTTGCGTTTTACCTCGCTGCCGAAGGTTGTCGGTTCGAAAGAGAGTTCCTCCAGAGTGAGCAGGTCAATAATACCGTGAAACTCACCCTCTTTCCCCATGGGCAGGTAGAGCGGAATGGGAGTAGTGTTGAGTTTGGTCTTGATCTCCTCCACCACCGCATAAAAATCCGCACCTAAGCGGTCCATTTTGTTCACATAGGCAATCCGCGGAATTTTATAGTAATCGGATTGATGCCATACCGTTTCCGACTGCGGTTCTACCCCGCCGACAGCGCAGAAAATGCCGATTGCCCCGTCCAGAACCCGCAGAGAGC
>CAZAMY010000013.1:0-15455 GCA_964485995.1 uncultured Sediminispirochaeta sp. | reverse complement strand
CGAGCCTGCACAGCAGGCGGTCTGCTGTAAAATTTCAGCCCATCTGCTTTTCGCGAAATTTGCGCACTAAATAGGTGTGGCCTTGATATTCGGTAGAGATGATGCGTCCCTCCTGAATGAGCTGCTCAACCACCTGATAGTCGGCTTTATCCTTCGCGAGCAGCTGCAAGACAGCCTCTCTCCGCATCGGATGAACTGCGGTGATACTGAGTAGGTCCTGATAGGCATCGCCCGAAAAACCGAACTCATCGCCTTCATAGCCGATAAGATGCTCGACATGCGCCACCCGGGCTGCAAATGTGCTGTAGGCCTTGGCCAAGACTGCTTCGTCGGCCGGTACGGCCTGTCTTTCAGCCGGCGGGCGGGTGGGAATAGAGATATATGAAATCTGAGGTTCGATACGTTCGAGGAACTGCCCGGTTTCCTCTATCTCCTCCTCGCTGTCGTTGTAGTCCGCAATCAGCATAGTCTCTGTGGTCAGCTTCCCAGTAAAATCCTCCGAAAACCGCGCGATTCCCTCCAACATGCTGGAGAAATCGATGTGCTTATGCGGCCGGTCGAGCCTTCTCCAGGTTGCCTCACGAACACTGTCGATTTTCAATGAAATCCAGTCCAGCCTCATCAGCTCTTCACGCAGGTTCGGCTGGTCCATCAGTGAACTGTTGCTAATAAGCGCTACCGGAATCCCGAGCTTTTTCACCCCGGCAATCGCTTCTCCGAGGTTCAGGTCCAGAGTAGGTTCGCCGTCGGGGACGAAAGTCAGGTAATCTACTGAAGCGCCGCTGCGCTGCACTTCATCCAGCTTAGCTGTGACATCCCGTACGATGTGCTGCGGGTCGTAGAATTTGCTGCGATTACACTGCATATCCAAGGCTCTGCCGAGCTGACAATATACGCAGGAGTAGGAGCATACTTTTGGGGGAATATTATTAATTCCGATACTTCTTCCCAGTCGGCGGGAAGGAACAGGTCCAAATACAGTTTCCATGCAGTCAGTATATCATACTCACGCGCTTTGTCTATTATTTCTAATAAGTCTTTAAACTGTAGTTAATTAGTCAGAATTCCCTCGGCCGCCCGAATACCGCTGGCCCAAGCTGCTGTAATCCCGCGACTAGTTCCGGCTCCGTCTCCGGCAAAGTACACATCCTCAACCACTTGAAAATGGTGGTCCATATACTGCGGCTTGTTGGCATACAGCTTGATCTCAGGATAGTACATAATTGTACTCGGATGCAGCACTCCGGGAACAATGGTGTCGAGCTGCTTCATCGACTTCCAGATGCTGCGCAGGATTTTGGAGGGCATAGCCAGACTGATATCGCCTGGACAGGTAGATTTTAAAGTCGGCTCGTAGTCGTAAAGATCGTCGTTGAAGGTACCCGATTTAGACCGCTTTCCGAGCCGGAAGTCGCCTACCCGCTGCATCAGCGGTCTTCCGCCGCCGAGCAGATCGGCCTGCATGCCGAGTATTTCCGCGAACTGCTGGCCGCTGGCCAGCGGCGCGGTCAGCCGCACCGTTTTAAGCATGGCGAAATTAGCCAAGCCGTTTCCCTTGCCCTTCTTTTTGGAATAAGCGTGGCCGTTCACCGAGTGGTACACCTCTTTGTGCTGGGTTTCGTACCTTTCCCGTACCACGTAGGCGTTTCCGCTGTTAGTGCAGAAGGTGCGCACCTTTCCAGGAAACATAAATTTGGGATCATAGTAATCGGTGACAATGGGATACCGCTCTACCCGGGTTTCCACCCGGATGCCTATATCCACAATATGATCAACATAAGAGACCTCAAGACTATCCATTACGTTCTGCAGAAAGCGAAAACCTTTTCTGCCGGGGGCGATGATCAGCGATTTGTAGCCTATGGTGCGAATGTCGGTGTGAATAACATGTTCGGAGGCCGAAAGACTGCGCATCTCCTCTTTCAAGGCAAACTTTACGCCCTTCTCTTCCAATCGGGCTGTCAGCTCTTTTATCAGTTCCAGGCCGCCGTCGGTTCCCAGATGGGTCTGCTGAACGTTTAGCAGTTCCACACCCAGCCTTTCAGCCCGTTTTTGATACTTCAGTAAGTTTTTCTTTGGAAGGATGTTCGGTTTGAGTTCTGATTTCACCAGTTCGAGGTAGTGTTCCGCCTCCTCCCGCTCCCAGTTATCAAGGGGGAATCCGATCGGATAGGTAAAATTCATTTTACAGTCATTACGCAATCCGCCGGTGGAGTAACTCTCCCGGTCGATAATCAATAGTGAGAGGCCGGGCCGGGCATCAATCAGTGAAAAAGCGGCCCCTAGTCCTGCCGGACCGCTTCCAACTATCACTACATCGAAAATTTCCATCAGCCTTCCTGGCTTCTAATATAGTCGTTCAGAATCTGAAAACAGTTGTTCTGTTGCAGCTTGATAACATCCATCTCGCGCTTGGCGTTATCAGGAGAATCGGATGCGTGCGCGGTGTTCACCATCACATCGCGACCGAACTCGCGCCGTACAGTGCCTCCAGGGGCTTTCATGGGATCAGTCGGTCCTAAGACCTCGCGAATCCTCTGCACAGCGTTCTCACCCTCATAAATCAGGGCCATACTCTTCACATTGCCGGGCTCGTTCAGCTCGTCCACTGGAACTTCATCGGGCTTATGCCCCGACATAAACTCGACAATCTGAGAAAACTGGTCTTCGGCATACTCCACACCAAAGGATTCTGTAAGAAAGCGAAGGGTCTGATCGCTCAGCTTCAGGCCGAACTCATTCTCCAGCAATTCGGCTGCTTTTTTGCCGAACACCGGGGCGAGCTTATCACGCAGTACGTTTTTCACCGGACCGTAGAACTCCAGCGCTTCGCCTACCGACATCCTGTGAACCTTTACACTGATAATCCGGAGACCGGTTCGACTGAACATATCGATAATGGTTCCGGGTCTCGAACTGGCGTACCTCCAGTTGTCCGGTTTGATGATGACCAGGGTGCGCTCGATCTTTTTTGGGTCGTTATACTTCATGTTCTGAATGATAGTAGGTTCATTCTTGATGAAATCGGCAAACAGTTTCATGTTGCGCAGTGCAACTTCCTGACTTCTGGGTGTCAATACCGCCGGTTCGAAATAGCGGACCTTTTTCGTATCGTCAGGATCCATAATCAGGTCGGCGTAGGTATCGCGGATTGTTTCACCGGTAAGCGATTCGACCCCGCGATTCTCGGGATAAATCGCCCCGGCTATGTCTGAGAGCTTGCGGGTTGCGTTCTCTCCCCGGAACAGCATCATCAGAACCCGGTGTCGCCGGGTCGACGGGGTGAAATTTTGCAGCACATAGTCGTTCAGCAGCTCACCTGTGATCTTGCGGGTGAAAGTACCGCTGGTGCGGATCAACTCGGCATACTGTTCGGCAAACTCCTTAGTAGGAGCGAACATCTGCGCCCCGACCAGCTCTAAATCGAGCCGTGAGAGAAGTCGGGAAATAACTCCTCCGGTTCTACTTTTTGCAATTGTATAGGGGGTTACCAATATGTAAGATAACTCTTCGCTCATCTTTTCCTCGCTTTAATGATATCTCTATATATTCAGGCACTACTATACCATTTGACGACACTTTCAGGAAGTCGAACTCCTGATTTCATCTATATGATTCCGAGTTTTTTCCCCTCTTCTTCCGCTACCTCTAAAAAGAAATCCAGCTCCTCATCCTTGTGAATTGCCATATACGAGGTTCGAATTAGGGCTCGGTTGGGAGGAACCGCCGGACTGATGACTGGGTTAACATAGATGCCCCGTTCGAACAAGACCTTCCAGAACGCGAAGGTTTTATTATTGTCGCCAATAATCAACGGCACAATAGGAGTTTCGGCTGACCCGACATCGAAACCGATCGACCGGAACCCGTCGATCATTTTTACTGCAATCTCCTGAAGTCTATGAATTCGTTCCGGCTCACTTTTCATGATTTCGAGCGCTTTCATCGCTGCAGCTATATTGGCCGGCGGCATAGAAGCACTGAAAATAAGCGGCCTGGAGAAGTGTTTAATATAATCTACCAGTAACGGATCACCGGCCACAAAGCCGCCGATTGAACCAAAGGACTTGGAGAAGGTGCACATGATCAGATCAGCCAGGTCAGTATCTCCATAATGCTCGCAGGTTCCGCGGCCGTTCTTGCCCACAACCCCAATGGCGTGGGCCTCATCGAGATACACGCCGGCGTTGTATTTATCCGACAGACGCTTCATTTCCGGAAGCAGTGCAATATCCCCCTCCATCGAAAAAACCCCGTCGGTTACAATCAGTTTTGGTTCTTCAAGGGGAATCTTACTGAGGATTGATTCCAAATCTTCCATGTTGTTGTGTTTATAGCGGTGTAGATTTATCTGTTTGTGGATACCGGAGGTGAGAAAGATGCCGTCCATTATCGATGCATGGTTGAGCTTGTCGCTGATTACATGCTCACCCCGTCCCACTAAGGCCGAGATGGCCCCCAGGTTGGTTTGATATCCGGTTGTAAAACAAACAGCTGACTTTTTCCCAACAAAATCGGCCAGTTGTTCTTCAAATTGTTCGTGCATATCCAGTGTACCGTTCATAAAGCGGGACCCCGAACAGCTGGTCCCGTAGCGCTCGACTACATTCTCTGCCGCTTCTTTCAGCCGCGGGTCGTTGGCTAAACCGAGATAGTTGTTCGAACCGGCCATCAGCATTTCACGGCCTTCGATATACACCTTCGTCCCTTGACTTCGCTCGATCGGTTTGAAAAAAGGATAAATGCCCGCGGTGCGCGCCTCTTCGGCCTCCTTGAAATCGTAACATTTATTAAAAATCGTCTTATTCATCTCAGAAATCTGCTGCTCCTTGGACATACTCCATTACCCCTCATCAGTTGAAGATCTTTTTGCAGTTCTATCTAGTATCTTATAAATCAATCCGGGAAACAAACGCTTGATTAAGAAAATCAGTTTGCTCTGCATACCCGGAATAATGTAGAATTTCTTTTTCCGCACTCCGGCAATCATAGCCTCTGCTACCTGTACAGGCTTCAATTTTCCGCTGTTCCCCGATATTGCCCGGGTTTCAGGAGGTTTAATCAGATCTTCCTGCTCCAGCTGCGGTGTGTCGGTATCCGGTGGGCACAGCACCGATACGCCGATACCCCTTAGCGCCATTTCGTTGCGCAAAGCTTCGCTGAGGCCGATTATCCCGAACTTGGAGGCGCTGTAGGCGGTGTAACCGAAGGTTCCCACAAAGCCGGACACCGAAGAGACATTCACGATATACCCGCCCGCCTGCATCATCGGCACCACCGCTTTGAGGACATTCCATGTACCTGTAAGATTGATTTGTACCGTTTTATCAAAGACATCGGAATCAATCCGTTCAAAATAGTTCGGATATGCCATCCCTGCGCAGTTTACCACTAAATCCGGCACATTGCCATTCATACAAAGTGGTACAAGTAAATTTTCCACCATTTTTCGGTCCGCCACATCAACCGCCGCCGTCATGACTCTGACCTTTCTCTTAGCAGCCGCCGCTGCAGCGTTCAGCTGTTCTGCGGCACTATCAAGCTTTTTGGGATCCCTGGCCACCAAAACGACATCCAGACCATATTCTACCATTTTTTTTGCAACCGCCAGTCCGATTCCGCTCGATCCGCCGGTAATTAAAGCCTTTTGGAAAGGGAATTTGTACATACATGCTGCTCCTACTGAGAACGTAAGTAGACTATTGGCAATGCCCCCCAGTGTCAATCCCTTCCAGATTCTCATGCCGAAACCGTTTGATTTCAGCGATTGTATGCTATATAGTAGTTACACAAAGGTAGATTGATGAATGATCATGTGCTTCCTTCCCGCATCCTGTTAGTCGAAGACGAGGCTCTCATAGCACTGGATGAGGCCCGCACCCTGGAGCGCTACGGTTTTCAGGTTACCATCGCTAGTCATCCCCAACAGGCAATCGATATTGTAAACGAGCATCCTGTCGATATGGTGCTCATGGATATTGACCTGGGCCGCGGAGAAATGGATGGAACTCACACCGCCGAAATCATTCTGGAAAAACATAGTCTGCCGATCATCTTTCTTACCAGCCACTCTGAACAGGAGTTTGTAAAGAAAGTAAAAGGAATTACCCGCTACGGATATGTTATTAAGAACTCCGGCGAATTCGTCCTGATTGAGGCCGTCACTATGGCCGCGGAGCTATTTCATCGCGAACAGATCATCCACAAGAGAAATGATGAGTTAAAAACACTGTTGGAAGTAAGCAATATCAATCTCAAGCATCAAAATCTGCAGGATACAATTCAAAAAACAACCGACAGCATTGTCGCATTGCTCAGCTTCGACAGCTCAGCTCTGTACATGCTGGATGAGTCGAACATACTCACACTGGTAGCGGCAACTCCTCCCCTCCCTGATAACCTGCCTGAGTTTTTACGAAAAGCATACCTGCATAACCACCCGCATATTGCCGAATGCATCCGCAGCAACTCACCTGTCTACATTTACGATACCTATACTGTAGAGTTAACCGCAGAAGAGCAGGCGGTTTCCATAGACAGGAATCTTAGAACAATCCTCTACCTGCCGCTGTTGGCCGAACGAAATGTCACCGGTGTGCTCATCACAGGAACAGCAGCTCCGGTTGAACTGAGCGGTCACACCATTGACTCCTGCAGATCGCTGGCCAATATCGCTTCCATCACTATTTCGAATGCCAAACTGTACGCAGCTGCCACGCAGGATTCGCAGGTGAAAAATTAAATTGAAGCAGATATGAGTTTCGGTGCTCTTTCTCTATATGAAAACTTCTCTATCTCACCACAACAGGCTGGAGGTCGAATCGATTGATGAAGATCCGATCGCTTTAGCGGCGAGAGAGCACTTTGGAATCCACTATCTTTTTCCCTATCAGCGTCTGGTCATAAGCAATATTCTCGAAGGGGCCGGGTACTTTGACCCCGGCACTCAAGATGACCCCGATGGACCAGTTGATGCCTATCACCGGCAGATTGCCATATTGCCGACCGGGGCTGGGAAAAGCCTCTGTTTCATGCTGCCGGGAGTGCTGCTCGACGGCATTACAATTATACTGTTTCCCCTGCTCTCACTGATGTCGGACCAAAAGCGGCGGCTCGAAGAGCAGGAGATTTCTGCAGAGCTGCTGCGCGGCGGTCAGACTGCAGCCCGGCGGAAGGCAGCCTGGCAACAGCTGGAATCGGGAGAAAGCCGCTTCCTCCTGTCCAATCCGGAGACACTGACCAGTCCGCAGGCCCTTCGCCGGCTCTCAAAACTGAGGATCAATCATGTAGTAATTGATGAGGCTCACACCCTGCCGATGTGGGGCAAAGAGTTTCGTCCAGCCCTGCTGCGCATCCCGGAACTCATCGAAGCGTGCAAGCCGAAAATGATCAGTGCATTCACCGCAACCGCCTCGGATACGGTGCTTGCAGACATCCAGAAAATCCTGTTTCCGGATGAGGCGGCGCACGTAATCCGGGCTAATCCGGACCGGCCAAATATCAGTTATCATGTAATCGAAAGTCTGTGTAAACTCTTCGACCTGCGTCGTCTGCTCGATCCGGAATACCGCTACTGCCTGCCGCGACCGGCCTTGGTGTTCTGCTCCACCCGCATACAGAGCCAACGCTGTGCGATGTATCTGCGGAACCATCTCCGCAGCAGAGATATCTACTTCTACCATGCCGGCCTGGAGCGTGAGGAGAAGCAGCGGGTACAGGAGTGGTTCTTAAGCTCCAAGGCGGGGATATTGTGCGCTACGAATGCCTTCGGTATGGGCGTCGATAAAAAAGATGTCAGATCAGTAATTCATTTTAATATCAGCCGGTCTATAGAGGCCTTTTTGCAGGAGTCGGGACGCGGAGGGAGAGACACAGCGCCGGCGTATTCGGTGGTGTTGTATGATGCCCGTGATCGGACTGCCGCCGGCGGAGACAGTAAAAACACCGGTACATCCCGCTGCGGAAGGCTTTTGGCGGCACTGAGCAGGCGCGAAAAGTGCGTTCGCAACGGCCTCATGGAGGCGATGGGAATGCAAGCGGTATTCTGCAACGGCTGCGATGTCTGCAATCAAAGCCGCCCGCAACAGCCGGCCGGGAGCAGGGCTATCATCGATTTTTTCAGCGTGTATCCCGGCAGGTACTCATGCAAAGCGGCAGCCGATATTCTCAGCGGCCGGTATTGCCGCTCGGAAGTAGAACAGGGCCATCGGCATGTGTTCGGTTTCGCCAGCATGCAGAATTGGCGAAAGTCGGAGATAAGAGCAGCAATAGAGTGTCTTTTAGAATCCGGCCTACTAAAACAGCCCCGCGGTTTTCGCCGGCGGGGCTGCATACGTCCGTGTAAAGAAGCGTCTAGGATTCAACGCCTTTCGTGAAGCCTTCCTGACTGAAATCGGAAGGAATATTAAGAGAGCGGGCACCGAGTTCTTTGTCCAGCATGTACAGACCGTTGCCCTGCTTATCGCCGGATATCATGGCAAGTTTAGCCAGAATATCATGATCATTTTTCTCTTCCTCAACCTGCTCTTCAACGTACCAGTTCAGAAAGTGGTGGGTTGCGTGATCTTTCTCTGCAATTGCCAGGTCGACCAGCTCGTTGATGCTTTTGGTAACGAACTGCTCATGTTCCAGGGTTTTCTCGAACATATCCTGGATGCCGGAAAACTCGGCAGGGGGTTCCTGGATAGCTTGTAGCACAACCTTGCCGTTCTGATCGTTCACGTATTCGTAGAGCTTCATGGCATGAAACATCTCTTCGTGGTATTGAACCATAAACCAGCGGGCAAATCCGTCGAGCCCCTTGTCGGTTGCATCTGCAGACATTGCCATGTAAAGATAGGCAGAATACATTTCCTTGTTGATCTGCTCATTCAGAGCAGATTCCATTTTCTTCGATATCATTCCATTCTCCTTTTCCAGATAGAAATAAAAAAAGTTCCTATTGGAAATATAGTAATTCAAAGATACAGAAAGCAAGAAAATGGAGAGAAAAATAGTAAGGAAAGTTTCAGTTCGGAGTTTTGAGCAGGGATGAGTAAGATCATCTTTCAGATCATCTTACTGATGAAATCACGGATACGCGGGTGGTCGGGCTGCTTAAAGATCTTTTCCGGACTGCCGTCCTCCAGAACCTTGCCCTGGTCCATGAAAATGACCCGGTCGGATATTTCACGGGCAAAAGCCATTTCGTGGGTTACCACCAGCATAGTCATGTTGGCATGCGCCAAATCGCGCAGCACCGCCAGAACCTCGCCGACCAGCTCGGGATCGAGGGCCGAGGTGGGCTCATCGCAGAGCAGTATGTCGGGTTCCATTCCAAGGGCACGGGCAATTGCAACTCGCTGCTTCTGACCTCCGGAAATTTGGGAGGGATAGGCGTTGTGTTTATCGGCAAGACCTACCCGTTCGAGCAGTTTCTCGGCCCGGGCAACTGCGCTCCTGCGGTTCTCCTTATTCACTACCAGGGGCGCCTCGATTACGTTCTCGAGCACGGTTTTATGTGGAAACAGATTAAAATGCTGAAATACCATCCCCAACTTTTTCTGGGCAGCGATTACTTTGCCTTTATCAAGGTGGGTCCGGTGCCCCTCATCATCAATTTCTACGACCGCTTGGCCTTCGATCTCCACGCGTCCGATATTGACTGTTTCAAGCTGATTGATACAGCGCAGCAGTGTGCTCTTGCCGGACCCCGAGGGACCGATAATCGAAACTACCTCTCCAGGGGTAACCTCCAGATCAACCCCGTCGACCGCCTTCACCTCTCCGAAGTACTTGTGAATATTCGCAAGCTTTACCATTGCCATCAGTCGTATACCTCCAGCTTTTTTTCCAATGTGCGGAACACATTGATCACAACACTCGTCAGCAATAAGTAGAAGATTGCGGCAATTACAAAGGGGGTAATGGTAAAATCGCGGGTAAAAATCTCTTTGGCCGAGCGCAGCAGTTCGCCCATTCCGATTACCACCACCAGAGCGGTATCCTTTACCAGAGTGATCGCCTCATTAGTCGAAGGCGGCAATGTCCGTTTGAATGCCTGCGGAAGTATAATCCGCCACATAGTCTGCCAGTAGCTCATATTCAGTGCACGGGCGGCTTCGTACTGCCCCTTGTCGATGGATTGAATACCCGAGCGGAATATTTCCATCATGTAGGCGGCATAGTTTATGATAAAGGTAAGTGCAGCGGCTCCGAAGGGAGGCAGCGAGATGCCGAATATGGTCAGCCCGTAATAAAAGAAAAAAAGTTGGAGCAGCAGGGGAGTACCCCTGAAAATCCAGGCGTAAATTCCCAGAGCTTTATCGAGAAATTTCGGTCCGGAGGTTCGCCCGAGGGCAAACAGGATTGCCAACGGGACTGAACCGATTACTGTGACAAAATATATTTGCAGAGTAAGGCCACATCCCTTGAGGATGTGGCCTGTTATCGAGAGGATGTACTCCAATCCTTATTCCTTCCAGCTTAGTCTAGAACGATGTCTTCGCCGAACCAATCCTCTGAGATTTCAGCGGCGGTGCCGTCGGCCCGCATTTCGTTCAGGATTTCATCCACCCTCTGGCGAAACGCATCATCTTCCTGACGGAAACCGATTCCGTATTCCTCGCGACCGAAGTCCTCGCTTATCACCTCATAAACGCCGGGGCGCTTGGCGATGTAATAACGGCCCATAATTTCGTCAACCACCACCGCATCTACACGACCGGCCTGGAGGTCAAGCAGGGCCACCACATTGTCAGCGTACTTTTTCAGCTGATCGAAGCTGTCCATTACTGCCGGTTCGCGCGAAATAGCGGTTTCACTGCTGCTGCCCATCTGCACTCCGACCTTTTTAGCGGCTAAATCTGCCTTTGTAGCAATCTCCGAATCAGCCGCTACAATTACGATTTGCCGGTTGGCCAGATAGGGTTCTGAAAAATCTATCTTCTCCTGACGGCTTTCGGTAATAGTCATACCGTTCCAGATCAGATCGATGTCGCCCTTGTTGAGGCTGAGGATTACGCCGTCCCAGTCTACCGGGCGGAGTTTCAGCTCCACTCCCATCCGTTTCGCAACTTCCTTGGCCAGGTCAATATCGAATCCCACGATGTCTCCGGATTCTCCCCGGAATCCCATGGGGGGAAAACTGTCATCCAGACCGAGAACAAAACTACCCTGCTCCTGGATTTTCTCTAAGGTTGTTTGTCCGGATTCCTGTGAACCGCCGGCCCATACGCCGATGCTCAGCAGAAGAAACGCAATACTGCATACTGCAACTCGAAAGCTTTTTCTCATAGTCATTGAGTCGTCCTTTCATAGAATGAATTAAGAGCAAGGAAATAAAGGTCCAGTGCAGGGAATACCACACATTGACGAAGGAGGTATTACACCGGTATAAGGTGACCCGTTTCCCCACACCGGACGCATGTTGTGCTCTGTTCAAAAATTACCTTTTTAGGCGGAATTGGTCAATATCCTATACTCAAAGATTGGAAATTTATACAACCCAAAGTCCGGTTTTTGTATATTTATTTACAGGAAAAGTCGTAGACAGCTTGATAAATTCCATTGCATACTGATACGCATTATGGTGAAGCTGAGAGAAGTGAGAAGCCGGCGAGACTTAAAAGAGTTTATCAAGTTTCCATACAGACTGTACAAAGACAACCCGTACTGGGTACCCCCACTCATCTTCGATGAACTGAACACTCTTTCACCAAAGAAAAATCCATCATTTGAATATTGCCAGGCACGTTACTGGCTGGCATACGAAGACGGCCAGATTCTCGGGAGAATAGCGGCAATTCGCAATGATAAATTTATCGAGAAGTGGCAGCAGAGGTATTTGCGTTTCGGCTGGTTCGATACGGTAAACCGCCATGATGTGGCGGCCGCCCTGCTGGGAGCGGTAGAACAGTGGGCCGCAGAGCAGGGACTCGAGGCCGTCCACGGCCCGCTCGGATTCACCGACCTCGATAAAGAAGGGCTGCTGGTAGACGGTTTCGATGAGCGCGGCACCCTGCCCATGATTTATAACCATGCCTATTACCCGACCCTGCTAGAACAGCTGGGATATACAAAAGATGTCGATTGGCTGCAGTTCGAAATAAAGGTCCCGGAGCAGATTGGGGAAAAGTTTACCCGTATGCGTGATCTTGTGCTGCAGAGGAACAACCTCAACCTGCTGCATTTCAAGCGAACTAAGGAGGTACTGGCCTACGGCAAGGGGCTGTTCGATACTTTAAATGAAGCCTACGCCGACCTATACGGGGTAGTTGAACTGACCCCGGAGCAGATCGACAGCTACATAAAACAGTACCTCGGCTTCGTGAACCCCGATTTTATCAAAGTGCTGACCGATGAGCTGGACGAAGTGGTAGGCTTTGCAATTGCCATGCCGCGCCTTACAGAAGCCCTGCAAAAATCTGGCGGTCGTCTGTTTCCCTTCGGCTTTTATCACCTACTGAAAGCATTGAAGAGGCCCAGTGAATTGGTGTTTTATTTGATCGGGATTCGCCCGGACTATCAAAACCGGGGCATCAACGCCATACTGCTAACTGAACTCTACCGAGAATGTATGGAGTACGGGATTACGCATGTACAGACCTGCGGCGAACTGGAAGACAACTCAAATATCATTACCCTGATGAAAAACTTTGAAACCCGTACAAACAAGCGGCGGCGCTGCTACATCCGCCGGCTTTAATATACCCTTTAAAGCAAAACAGGCCTTCGCAAACTGCGAAGACCTGTGCCTCCTTTTGTGGTGAACCCCTCGCCTATTTCTCTTCGCGCATATACGAAGTTCCCAGGGCAGCGGGAGGCCCAACCTTGCGGTTGTGGGATTCCCACACAGTTACCAGCACTAACACCAGTACGGTAGCAATGTAGGGGGCCATATTCAGATAGGCCGAGGGGATGTCGGTCCCGGAGGCCTGTAATCTGAACTGCACCGCATTGATCCCACCGAAGAGAATCGCTCCGAGGATTGCCCTCGATGGATTCCACATGGAAAAGATTACCAGTGCTATAACAATCCAACCTCGACCACCGGTAATATTTTCCGTCCAGCCGGGAGTATACGCCAATGAAAGGTGAGCACCTCCCAGCCCTACCAGCATACCACCAAATATTGTATAAAGATAGCGAATTTTTGTCACGTTCAGGCCCATCGCGTCGGCGGTCTGCGGGTTCTCGCCGACTGAACGAAGATTGAGTCCATACTTGGTTTTGTACATAAAGTACCAAGCCACCGGGATAAGCAGATACACAATATAGGTCAGGGGGTCCTGATTGAAGACCGCCCCGATTATCGGAATCTCGCCAAGCCCCTCTACCTGCAGACGGGTAAACTTAACCGCGCTCATTCCGCTCAGATTATAGCCGTTGCTCTCCGGCCCCAGGCGTTGTCCGATGAAACTGGCAAAGCCGGTACCGAAAAGCGTTATACTCAAACCACTGACAACCTGGTTGGCGTGCATGGTAATGGAGAGAAATGCATGGATCAAAGCCAGCAGCATCCCCACCAGCATGGCCAGCAGAATCGAAAGCAGCAGACTTCCAGTATGATAAGCCGTGGCAAAGGCAGTTACGGCGCTCATCAGCATCATCCCCTCGATTCCAAGGTTCAAAATACCGGAGCGCTCGGTGTAGATTTCACCTATGGTGGCATACACCAGCGAAGTTCCCGCGCTGAGGGTAATGGCGATAATTGAAGTAATTAGTGGCATCATGCGGAGGCCTCCTCTTCGGACTGCACAACTCGGCTGTTTTGAGGGTTGACCCGCTTAAGGCGGTACTCGGTAAACAGGGAGCCGGCCAGCATGGGGAACAGAATCATTCCCTGCAGAACCAGTCCCATGGCCGCCGGCAGACCCATCATCATCTGCACCTGGTCTCCACCTACCAGCAGACCGGCCATCAACACCGCCACAAACAGTCCGGCTATCGGGTTGAGCTGGCTGAGCCAGGCCACAATAATGGCCGTGTACCCGTAGCCCATGGAAAGCCCCTGCTGCAGACGGTGTGAAATTGCAGTAACCTCGCTCACACCGGCCAATCCGGCCAGTCCCCCTGAAATGAGCAGCGCTACCACAATGTTCCGTTTTACATCTACTCCCAGACAGCGGGCGGCCTTCTGGTTTTTGCCGATCATATTCAGCTCGAACCCCCATTTGGTGCGGTTCATAGCTACCCACAGCAGCAGCCCAAGCCCGATTGCAATAAACAGCCCTACATGGGCCCGGCCGGCGAAACGCGGCAGCCAGGCGGCTTCGGGAAACTGCTTGGTGCCGGGAAAACCGTAGCCCTCCGGATCGCGCCAGGCACCGTAGTACAAGCCTTCGGCAAACAGGATGGCGACATAGTTGAGCATCAATGTGACCAGAGTCTCATCTACGCTCAACTGGGTCTTCAGCAGCGCGGGTATACCGGCCCAGGCGGCACCGGCGGCCATTCCCACCAGCATAACCATCGGCAGCAGCAGCCATGAGGGCAGCCAGGGTGACCAAAACAGGGCCACCCATGTAGCGGCAACACCGCCAAAGGTCAACTGCCCCTCGGCGCCGATATTCCAGAAACGCAGTTTGAAGGCGATCGTCACTCCGAGTCCGGTAAACATAAGCGGAATCGCCTTGACCAGCGTTTCGGTGAAATTGCTCCAGCTGCCGAACGCTCCCGCAAACATGGCCGCAAATGTTCTGAACGGATTCGCACCAAAAATCATTAGCAGGATTCCGGTGAGGACCAGGGATACCAGGAAGGAGAGTATCGGCACCAGCATAATCGCCTGGCGAGATACAGATTTTCGCTTTTCAAACACCAGTTGCATGATCACTCCTGTAGTACTCTTGCTCGGCCTTACTCTTAGTAACGCCGGCCATCATCAATCCGAGCATCTCGACATCCGCTTCAGCTGAATCAATCACACCCATGATCTGTCCTTCGAACATAACCGCTATCTTGTCGGCAACCGACAAGAGTTCGTCGAGATCCTCCGAAACCAGTAGTACGCCGTTGCCGCAGTCCCGCTGCTTGACCATCTCCTTGCGCACCGCCTCGGTCGCTCCGACATCCAGACCACGGGAGGGATAGGCGGCAATCAAAACTCCTCCGCAGGAGTCGATTTCACGGGCCAGGATGGTTTTTTGTATGTTGCCTCCGGAGAGGAATTTTACATGGGTAGCCGGCGTGGGTGTTGAAATCTTGAAGACATCGATCATCCGCCGGGCAAATTCTAGAATACGGCGCGGATCGAGCATTCCGCCGTGGGTAATCGGCTTGCGGCGGTAGCCTTTCATTACCAGATTGCTGGCTACACTCATATCCCCGACTACTCCCATTGCAATACGATCGGAAGGGATGTGGCTGACCCCGGCGCGGATAATGGAAAGGGGCGAGCGATTGGTCATGTCATCGCCCTCGATCTCGATGCTGCCTCCCAGTACTTTGTGCAGCCCGGTGATTACCTCGGTCAG
>CAZAMY010000012.1:0-16169 GCA_964485995.1 uncultured Sediminispirochaeta sp. | reverse complement strand
CGGCATGCCCATCGAGAAAGCCCCGGTGGACGATCTGTATGAAAACCCGCAGCACCCCTATACCGAAGGGCTGCTGGGCGCCATTCCCGAGATAGGCGATACGGAGCAAAAGCGACTGATCAGCATTGCCGGGGCGCCGCCGGACCTGTTTGAGGCCCCGCAGCACTGCCAGTTTGCCTGGCGTTGTCCTTATGTATTTGATCGATGCTGGAAGGAAATTCCTCCTAATTACCGGGTAGAAGAGGGACACTACACGAAGTGTTTTTACGATATGAAGCAGCAGCAGCCGCGGAGCGAGGAGTAAAGCAGTGGAATTAGTGACAGTAGACAGTGTATCGAAGCATTTTCAACTGAAGCGCAGTTTTCTCTCCTTAGGCCGTGCGCCGGTGGTAAAAGCGGTTGATAATATCAGTTTTTCTATTGAGAAGGGCGAGACCCTCGGGCTTGTGGGCGAGAGCGGCTGTGGAAAGTCCACCCTGGGACGTACGATTCTGCGTCTCTATGAACCTACCGACGGCGCCGTCAGATTCGAGGATACTAATATCTCGGAACTCGGCAAGGAAGACCTGCGGAGGTTTCGCACCAAAATGCAGATCGTCTTTCAGGACTCCTATTCCTCCCTTAATCCGCGCCACCGTGTCGGTGACATCATCGCCGAACCGATGATGATTCACACCGAAATGACGCCGAAGGAGATCAAAGAGCGCATATTCGAGCTGCTCGAACTGGTCGGCCTCAAACCGATGCACGCCGAGCGCTTCCCCCACGAGTTCTCCGGCGGGCAGCGCCAGCGTATTAACATTGCCCGGGCTCTGGCCCTCTATCCACGATTCGTGGTCTGTGACGAACCGATTTCGGCCCTGGACGTCTCCATTCAGGCCCAGGTCGTGAACCTGCTGCAGGACCTGCAGAAGAAACTGGGCATAACCTATCTGTTTATTGCGCACGACCTGAGTATGGTACAGCACATCTCCGATCGTATCGCAGTAATGTATCTGGGTCGGATGATGGAGCTGGCCACCAGCCGCGAACTGTTCGCCGACCCGCTGCATCCATACACCCAATCCCTGATCTCTGCCATTCCCATTCCGAGCCCCAAGCGCGAGCGGGAACGCGGTCACATCGTGCTGGAGGGTGAAGTTCCCAGCCCGGTAAATCCGCCCTCGGGATGTGTGTTTCACACCCGCTGTCCGGTGGCCGAAGAGAAGTGCAGCCGGGAAGTGCCTGAATACCGCGAAGCCAAACCGGGCCATTGGGTGGCCTGTCACTTCGCACTGGATGCTGACAAGGTAAAGATTTTGTAATATAGCTCCTGCTCGGTAGGCTGCAAGCGGAAGCAGTGCGACTTAGGCGGTAGATTATCCAATTAATCACTCTAAAAACTCAATAGAGATGAAGAAATCCCTTCACCAGTCTTTTTTTCTGTACTATAATTTCTTAACTTTGATAGAACCGGAAAAAGACTTATGAAAAAAATTACCTTCTTTACTGTGCTCATTTTAATGAGTTCTACCTTTATTGTTTTGCTCATCTCGGCGGGACTCCTGTTGAATATCACTGACTCTCTTTTGAACGCAGGACAGTCGGGCGGGCTGGCGGAGGTTTTTATATCCGGCCTTGCGCAGATGAGAACGATAGGCGGAGTCGGCATTGGTCTGGCGTTGATCTTACTGACCGCTTCCGCTGTGTTCTTCCTGCGTGGAGCCCGCCGTTCGCTGAGAAAAGAGAGTACTTTTATTGAAGCGGTAAGTACGGGTAAAGCATCAATACCGGAAAAGCTGCCCTTTGCATCCGGCAATGATGTATCCAGGATAAGTACTGCACTGCTGCGCCTGTTTACCGAATTGCGTCGATTTATCCTGCAAATCAAGAACACCGGTATCCAGAGTCAGGAGATGGGAGAGGATCTCCTGAAACAGGCCAAGACAATCGGGGAGCAGACCGAGACTATTAAAAGCACCATGGGTAACGTCGAGACCAAGGTCCAAGAGCTGGATAAAGAGGTAGTCGAGTCCGAGACAGCCGTCCGGGAAATGAACCAATACATTGATAATGTGAACGAACAGATCAGTGAACAGTCCTCCGCAGTAAGTGAATCCTCGGCCTCGGTTGAAGAGTTGATTGCCTCTATCAAGAATATTGCTGCAATCGCCGAATCGAAAGAGCAGCAAGCCCAAAGTCTGGCCAAGTCTGCTAAAACCAGTGATGGAGAAATGCGAAAGACCAGCGAAGTGATACGAAAAGTGTCTGAATCTACTTCGGTAGTAATGGAAATGGTTGAGGTAATCAATGATATCGCCGAAAACACCGACCTGCTGGCAATGAACGCCGCGATTGAGGCGGCCCACGCCGGCAGCTATGGTCACGGTTTTGCCGTTGTTGCACAGGAGATACGCAGTTTAGCCGAAAATGCCCGTAACAATGCCCGGAAAATGAATGAGAACCTCAAACAGGTTGTTGAAAATGTCCAATCTATGGCTGACATTAGCGGGGGGTTGGAGGAGTCCAACCGAAAAATGATCCAAGAGATTCACGAGGTGGCTGACGGTATGCGTGAAATGCGTAACGGAACTGAGGAGATGTCAGCCGGTAGTGATCAGATCTCCTCGGCGCTGGGAAACCTGGTGAGCTCAAGTGACCAGCTGCAAGAGGCTTCGACTGGAATGAAGAGCAGGTTGGAGGTGGTAGAACACTCCGTCGGCGCATTGAAGGATCTCTCCCGTATGAATACCGAAAGTGCCCAGGCGGTTGGTGTAACAGTAGAACGCATCGGCCGTTCGATACATATGCTGGAAAAGCTCGGGCAGGTGAATGAGCGAACAGTGGGAACCTTGAATCACTATGTCGCACGGTTTCCGGTGCGGGGAAATGTGGTTGCAGAAAATCTGCCGCCCTACAATTACCTGCAGAATGGCGAGCCAATGGGTTTGGCAGTGGATATCGTGCGTGCAATGCATATGCAGATGAATAGGACTGCAGAAATCGAGTTTATGCGCTGGGAGGAAGCCCAGGAAACTGCTTCGAATCATCCGGAGGTGCTGCTGCTGACGGTATTTCGTTCGGAGGAGCGGGAATCGATGTTTCATTGGATCGGTCCCGCATTCCAGGAACAGGTGCACTTATTCAGCCTCACACAGCGTGAGATCGGCGCCGTCAGTGATATCGCTGCTCGGCGGGATTTACGCATTGGAACTCAGCGCGGCAACTTAGAAACTAAGTATCTGCTCGAAAAGGGCTTCGAAACCGATAAAAACCTGTTCATATATAATGATACCAGCCAGTTGATTCAGGCTCTGTATAGTCAGAATGTAGATGTCATTCCGATGGGTAAGCTGCAGATGGTACATCAGTTGCAGGTCATGCAGCGTGATCCCACTGATCTGGAAAGTATCTTTGCCCTGAAAGAGATGTCAACCGATTTGTACATGACGGTGAGCCGTTCTACTTCGGAGAAGTCGGTTAGAATGTACCGGGATGCATTTCGGCAGTTGAGGGATACGAAAGAGTACGATCGAATACTGGATCGATGGACCTAGTGCTTATCAAATAACGCTTTATTCGGTCTAATTGTCATAATTATCGTCATCTTTCTTGACCGTGATCATACGGATTGCTACACTTTGCTAGTACACAACATATGAATACCGAATTAATAGGCCAATTTTTAGTCTCACCGAACTGGTTTAGAGCAATTCTGGCCATTGTCTTATTTATATACGCAGTCCGTCTTCCGGTCCGCCCACCCTGTTTTCCAGCATTTGTATCAATACCTCTGATTTTTTTGCTGCGCGACATCGCTCTGTTTTTTGTACAGGCACAAACCATTGTATTGACTGCCGAGTATATTGTTATGTCGATTTACCTGTGCTGGGTATGCGGGTATCGCAGCCGAAGTGATGGGCGTATCTTTGTGATAGCAGTCAGTCCGCTGATGGCTAGTATCACGGTATTGTCACTGGTCTCTCAGGAAGCGCCTGTGTGGGATGTGCTGCACACCTTGATAGTACTAATCACCTTTATATTTTTAATGCAGCAAGTTTACAACGTATCTACCAAAAATGTGCGCGAAGCTGAGTTCGTCGAACATATGCGAGGCTATTTTTCACTCTACTACATACTTATCTTGATGTTGGAAATTTTTGTGGGGGTAGAGTCGTTGATCTTTGCCGGTATTCTACTGCCAGCTACCTATCTGGTGCATTTCAGCGTTTTTCGTATGTACTATGTACAGGACGCCATTGAAAAAGAAGAGAACCTCAAGTTTACCCGCTCATACATCAATTCGGTCTTCGATTTTATCAAAAATATTAATGAAGCTTTATCCGAGCACAGCGCTGTGCAGAATGTGTTGGATTTTGTGATTGCCTCTGTAATGGAGACCACCCATGCCGACGGGGGAGTAATTCTTCTCTATAACGAAGATGATCAAAAACTGCGGGTGCGCAGCTTATCCGGCTATTATCCCCCGCCTTTTCGTGTTCCAGATATTGTTACAAAAAAAATTGGGAAAATCGATGCCTACTTCAGATCAAAACCGCTCACTCTCAACGACACCTATATAGGCCGGGCGGCGCGGGAGCAATCGCCGCTGTATATTCCGCATGCGGAAAAGAGTCCTGAAGTCAGAGACCTTATTAAAGACGATATAAACTACTGTAGTTCTCTCATTTTGATTCCGCTGGCAGTCTCCGGCCGCTTGTACGGAGTGTTGAGCATTATCTCTCGTGACCCGGAGCACCGCTTCAGCGACCAGGATTTCGAACGAACCCGGGTGTTCGCTGACTATACCTCTCTGACCATCGATGCGCTCTACAACTATATGGAACTGGTCGAAAAGCGTGAAATAGAGCGGGAGGTAGAGATAGCCGGGGGAATTCAGAAAAACCTGTTTCCCAAAGAAGTGCCCGCCGACTCTCGCCTGAGTATTTCCGCCCAAACCATCCCCGCTCGCGGGGTCAGCGGCGATTATTACGACATTATCCAGCTGCCGGGCGACAATCGTCTCGGGATTCTGGTGTGTGATGTAGCCGGTAAGGGCATTCCCGCCAGCCTGGTAATGGTTATGATTCGTACAATTCTCCATCTGATTGCCGGAGAGGCCCGCAGTGCCAGTGATTTTGTCTCGTTCATTAACCGCGGTGTGGCCGGGAACGTAGGAATCGAGCGCTTTGCCACGCTCTCATTTCTAATTCTGAACCCGATGAACGGGTCGGCGGAGTATTGCAACGCCGCCCATCATCCTCTGATAGTGTACCAGCCTTCCCGTCAGAGCTTTCGGCAAATTGATTCGGAAGGAGTCCCGGTAGGTATCGATGCAACCTGGGACTATCCACAGACCTCGTTCCAGATTGAAAAGAACGATCTGTTGGTTTTTTACACCGATGGCATCACAGAGGCTATGAACTCTGAAGATCAACAGTTCGGTTTCGATCGCCTGATAAAAGTAATTGAAAACAACTGCAGTCTCCCGCCCGAAGAACTCAAACAAAAAATATTCGCTTCAATTGACGAGTTCGTAGGCGAGGCCAGTCAGCACGACGACGAAACGCTGATCATCGTCCAGAAGAACTGAGCACCCTGCACCCACTTACTCGAACCGTCGTCCGCTAGGATTAGCCGTCGCACAGCGGTGCTGCTGTTCGGCCGGTTGTTTTATTCTTCTTACTTTTTTATGGTAAGCAGCAGCCCGAGTATTACCGAGAGTGCCACCGCGAATAACACCCGCAATTCTTCCGGAAGCAGAAAGGTTACCGTATGCGCTGGGATCCAGAAAAAGGGTATAGTTCTTTTATACACGAAGCCCCACATTTTTTCCCAGTTGATGTTCTTCAGCAGCGGAAGCAGCGCAAACCCGCGCAGCGGAAATTTACCGCCGTTTTGCGCAATGTAGGTGTCGGTCACATGGTGTGTCATCATCATGATTGGGGCAAAAATGATGTTCATGAACAGGGATATGGTGAACGCGTTGAGCAGCCGCATTCCTGCCGTTTCAGGAACACTTCCGGCAAAGAAAATACCGGTCACTCCGTGGGAGAAGATCCCAAAGGCGATCCATATGAATACCCCCAGTATGCCCCACACGACTGCTTTTGGCAGCAGCCCGAACTGCGGCGGCAGGTAGGTGCCCTTCTGTAGACGTGCTACCAGCATTTCTCCGAATGTTGCGAGCACGGCGAATTTCAAAAAGGACAGGGTCGCGGGAAACCGCAGATACAGCTCGCCGTAGTGCCGGTAAGAGACCGGATGAACGAAGACTGCCACCACCGCCGCGAGAAACAGCACCGCCATGACATCCCGCTTTACGAAAATTGGTGTTGAGTTAGCCATAACTACTTTGAGTATAGCACTTAGTATAGAAGGTGTACAATGATCAATCTAAGTTTCGGCAGAGTTGCGCTTTATCCATTGAATAGCACCATTTTTCGAACAGCAGGGTTAGCTGCCGGAGGACCAGCTCTCGAGGTACTCACGCTGGGAGTCCGAGAGTTGATCAATCTCAAGGTCGAGGGATGACAGTTTGAGTTCGGCAACGCCTTGATCTATCTCCTCAGGAACAGTGTACACCTTCGCTTCGAGTTTGCCCGCTTCGATTAGAAACAGCAGAGAAGAAACCTGAAGGGAAAAGGTCATATCCATGATCTCGGCGGGGTGACCGTCGCCGGCCGCCAGGTTGACCAACCGTCCTTCGGCCAGCAGATAGACCGACCGGCCGTCGCCCAGATCGTAGCGGCGGATGTTGGTACGCACTTCATCCTCCCGTGATGACAAGGCCTGCAAGTCGGGTTTAGATATTTCTACGTCGAAGTGGCCGGCGTTACAGAGGATAGCACCGTCTTTCATCCGCTGCATATGTTCTTTGCGAATTACATCGTTGCAGCCGGTGACTGTTATGAAGAAATCGCCTTTGGAGGCGGCTTTTTCCAGTGGCATGACCTCGAAGCCGTCCATCCAGGCTTCTGATGCTTTAATAGCGTCGATTTCGCAGACAACTACGCGGGCACCCAGGCCCTGTGCACGCATGGCTACACCTTTGCCGCACCAGCCGTAGCCGATGACCACTGCAGTTTTACCGGCAACAACCAGGTTGGTGGTGCGCATAATGCCGTCCCATACTGATTGGCCAGTGCCATAACGGTTATCGAACAGGTATTTGCACATGGCGTCGTTCACCGCAATCATGGGGAACTTGAGTTCCCCGGCGGCTTCCATGGCGCGGAGACGGTGAATACCGGTTGTGGTTTCTTCAGCGCCGCCGATGATCTGTTCCAGATGTTCGCGCCGGCTGGAGTGCAGCGTGGCAACCAGGTCACCACCGTCGTCTATGATCAGGTCGGGTTCAAAATCTATAAGTTTGTTTATGAATCCGTAATACTCGTCAGTGCTGGCGCCGTACCAGCTGTGAACTTCGATTCCCATTGAGGCTAGCCCGGCAGCTACGTCATCCTGAGTAGAAAGAGGGTTGCTGCCGGAGATGATAACCTCAGCGCCGAGGTCGCGGATAACGGTGGCCATGTAGGCGGTTTTAGCTTCGAGGTGGAGGCAAATGGCTACTCTGCGGTTCTTCAGCGGTTTTACCTCAGAGTTTATCTGTTTGATCTCATTGAGAATATCCATCCGCTTGGCAACCCATTCGATTTTTTTGCGTCCCTGTGGCGCGAGATCGGGGTTCCGTAGTGAAGACTGTTTGATTTTCGATTTGTGGCCGTTGTTGTCCGTCATTGAAATGCTCCTCGTCTATTCTAAAAAAAGATACCTACCCATGCGGCGAGGTATGTTACTGCTATTATAACCCACTGCGGCCATGATAGAAAGCGTCGTTTTACCTTGCGGCGGTATTCAGGGAATTCCTGCGGAAACCAGCGCTGCAGGCGCCGCTCTTCGTAGAATGCTCCTGTCATCTGAACTATTACGGCCAGGGCCGACCATGCCAGGGCAAAAACCGAGTGGAGGGCGATGGCTGTGCCGATAGTTATGAGCAAATGACCGGTGTACATGGGGTGGCGGCAAAGAGCAAAGGGGCCTTTGGTAATCAAGTAGCGCGGTTTTTCTGTTCGCCCAGAGATTCTTTCACGAGTATGGTGGATTGCGTGTGCTGCTCGGTGCGAGATCATACGGCCGTGGTAGAAGAGTACCAATCCTATAAGGAAACCGATGAGGTGAATCGGGGTATAAGCGGACCAGGTTTCGAGTGGTGCGAACCATTTATTCAGCAGAATAATAATACCGCGGCCGGCGGCAAAAACAACTGAGAAAAAGAGGGTCGTAAAGAGGCTGCGGATCAGAAGCGAAGGGTAGCTGCCAAAAGTGAAGCTCCAGTTGTCGGATAATGCGCGTTGCAGCTCTGCTTTGCCGGTAGGGGTCAGTCTCAGCATTGAGGTACTATCAGAGGCTTGTGGCCGGGCTGTTGATGAGTGTTCGACTGCTATTTCTGCCGCCAGCCCGCGGTTGAATACTTCCTCGGCTGCTGCCTCTATTTTCTGTTCGCGGCCCCACTGTTCCGCCAGGCCGAGTGCCCGCAGCGAGGCGATCTGGTTAAAGTCGGTGGCAGCATATGCCTCTTTGAACATATCCGCGCGGCTATTGATGCGTTCCTTTTCTATTTCGAATAAAAACCATCTGACAAACTGGCGGTGACGATGCCGGTCGAGACGCTGAAAACCGTACTTGCTTAAGTCGATTTCTTCTTGGTCGCTGCTGCGCAGTAAATCAATCAGCAGTTCGGCGGCGCCCTTGAGTATGAGTACTGCAACTATCAGACCGACCAACTGATCAAGCAGCATGATGTTGTACTTAGCGGCCACGAGACCAGCGGCAACTCCACCGGCCACTATGATATGATTGCGGGAATCAATAGATTGGGCTATCAGGGGAATACAGCTGTGGCGTAGGCCGGAGAACTTCTGGTATATCCATAATACAGCGCAGAGCAGGGCAGAGATAGATACAGCAGCGAAGGTGGTGAGGTCTCCCTGAAGGTCGACCGGATGTATAAAGCGGCGCACAGCTTCGAACAAAGAGAAAAGACCGGTAATGCTCATGAACAGGAGTAAGACGTAGCTGACCAGACGCTCCCGACCGGCCCGAACACCAAAATACACGAACAGACTCGATATTCCGTCCATAAGAGTGTCGAGGGAATCGTTCAAAAGTCCGACACTTCCGGAGAGCAGCGCTGCCGGAAGTTTCACCGCCGCCAGCACGAAGTGCACGATAAGCGTAACTGTGGAAACGGTTTCGGGGTGGGTTGCCTTTTCGAAAATGCGACCGCTGCGCTCCAAATCTTTGAGCATCAGATCGGCTTGTTCACGGCCGATATCGGTGATTTTGTAGAGACCGTCACTGTGCTCTATCCAGCCGTGAGAGATGAGGTCGCGAAGGTTTTGGCGGAGATTTTCTTCGAGGTCGAGGCGGTCGTCTTTACCAGCCCCCGATTTCGCACCAGCACGGCGTTTTTCCATTAGATTGATAAACATGCCGAAGCGGCGGGCGACTATGTGGTAGTACTCTTTCAGCTGTTCGAGGTTCCGCGGCCCGTCTATGAGAGCCGCTGCCAGAAACCAGGATTGTCCGTATTCAGAATGCGTTTTCATCACAGCCATAGTATAATACCGGCTGCTAAGCGTGAAAAGTACTAAAAAGTATTACTTATTTGCTCGGGTTTTCTGCTTTACGTCGCAGTGTGATGCCGTTATTGGTTGAAGTTGGCACGGATTGTGGTGCCCGGCTCTATATCCTCGGTCAGCCATACATTGCCGCCGATGACCGACCCTTCTCCAATGCGAATACGGCCAAGCAGGGTTGCGCCCGAGTAAATAATTACATCATCCTCCAGAACCGGATGACGGTCGATACCCTTGATCGGTTTGCCGTCTTTATCGAGTGGAAAGCTGCGGGCTCCAAGCGTAACGCCCTGATAGAGGCGTACGTTTTTGCCAAGGATGGAGGTTTCACCTATGACTACCCCGGTGCCGTGGTCTATGAAACAGCGCTCGTCGATCCGGGCGCCCGGGTGGATGTCGATTCCGGTTTTGGAATGGGCGATTTCAGTGATTATTCTGGGGATGAGTGGAACTTCCAGCTTGTACAATACGTGGGCAATGCGGTAGTTAGTGAGGGCATGCAGGCTGGGGTATGCGAAGATGGTTTCACCGACACTCTGACTGGCCGGATCGCCCTCATAGGCGGCTACTGCGTCAGTAGATAGGAGATGACGGATTGCCGGCAGCTGTTCTATCAGCTGTTGGACGGTGTCCTCGGCCTGCAGTTGGCAGTCGGTGCATACACCGCTTGTGCGGTGGCCGCACTCAAAGCAGTACCCCCGCCGAACCTGTTCCGAAAGTTGGTGATATACGTTGTCGAGTATCGCCCCGAGGTGGTAGTGCAGGAGCCGGTCTTTGATGCCGGGGTCGCCGAAGTACCCGGGAAAGAGAACCGCTCGTAATTCTTCAATTATATCTGAGAGCACCTCGGTGGAGGGCATGGGAACCTGTTCGAATCCATGGTGATAAATGCTGCTCAGTACTTCACTGGTGGACAGTTGTTGGGCGATTCTTTCAATAAATGATTCCTGCTCGGGGGCTCCGGCAGCGCTGCCATTCCCGGCGGCTCCATTCGGCGGCACGTCGGATTCAGGCTCTCTTTTGCGGGGGTGTTTTTCTGCGGCCATGCTTTAATCCTGTCCGAAGTCGTACAGGGGAGTAGACAGGTACCGCTCTCCGCCGGAGGGAAGCAGGGCCACGATTAGTTTATCGCGAAACTCTTCACGGCCGGCCAGCTTCAGGGCCGCCGCTACGACGGCTCCGGAGCTAATACCGCAAAAGACTCCTTCTTCGCGGGTCAGGCGGCGGGCGGTGTCGAAGGCTTCATCGTTACTGACCGTGAGTACTTCATCGAATACTTCGGTATTGAGGATGTCGGGGATAAATCCGGCTCCGATACCCTGGATTTTGTGGGACCCGGGCTGTCCGCCGGAGAGAACCGGGGAGTCGGCCGGTTCCACCGCTACTATGCGTATACTGCTGTTTTTCTGCTTCAGCTTTTCTCCAGTACCGGTGATGGTTCCGCCGGTGCCTACTCCGGCAATAAATGCTGCCAGCGTGCCGTCGGTGTCGCTCCAGATCTCCTCTGCGGTGTTATCGCGATGGGCTTGTGGATTGGCTTGGTTCGTAAACTGACTCGGGATTAGGCTTTTCTGAAGGCCGGAGGCAAGCTCCTCTGCCCTTCGGATGGCACCCTTCATACCCTCATCGGCTGGGGTCAGCTCCAGTTCGGCACCGTAAGCCCTAATAATTTTACGGCGTTCCTGCGACATACTGTCAGGCATGACAATGATGAGCCGATAGCCTTTTACTGCGCAGACTTGCGCTAAGCCAATTCCAGTGTTGCCGGAGGTAGGTTCTATTACGACAGTCTTGGCGTCAAGGCGGCCGTCTTTCTCGGCAGCTTCGATCATCGAAAGTGCTATACGGTCTTTCACCGATCCGGCCGGGTTGCTGTATTCCAGCTTCACTGCAATGTCGGCCGGCAGGTCTTTGGTAAGCCGGTTCAGCCTGACCAGCGGGGTACGTCCGATTAACTGGTTAACATTATCGTATATGTGCATAGTAACTCTCCCGTTAGTTTAAGAGTAAGTACATACCGGGAAGGAGTCAAGTTATTCTATCCTGGCAATACGGTTGCGTGTAACACCGTTGTAGTCCGTAAACGCGCCACTGATTAGCACCTTGCCGTCGCTTTGCTGGCGTATACATTGTACTATTCCGGATGCACCGCTTCCGGGATTAAACTTTGTATCAACACTTCCGTCTCTGTTGAGACGGACAATATTGTTGTATGCATGACCATTGAAGGTGGCAAAATTTCCTGCAATCAGCAGCTTCTCCTCGGCAACTTCGGTTACGGGGTACACCGCATTGGCTGCTCCCGGGCTGGGGGCAAAATCAGCATTAAGGCTGCCGTCGCTGTTGACCTGAGCAATAAAATTTCGGGTGGTACCCGCATAGGCTGTAAACAGACCGCTCACCGTATATGTACCGTCTGAGTGGCAATATATTGATTCGGTGGCATTATTCGGTCCGGCAGCAGGATCGAATGAGGTATCCAGGCTGCCGTCGGAGTGGAGTCTGGCAATATAGTTCCTGGTAGTTCCGTTGTATTGGGAAAAATTACCGGTGATCATGATTTTGTTGTTCGGATCGATGTTAATATCCTGTACATCACCGCCAGGTACGGAGGTTCCTGAGTTGAACGAAGTGTCGAGCGCTCCATCTGCGCTTATTCTGATGAATTTTCCGACCGCCGTTCCGTTATAGTTCGAGAAGCCTCCGCCCAGCAGTAGTTTGTCTCCCTGCAGACGTACTACTTGCACCATAGAATCAGCACCAGAGCCCGGGTCGAAGGTGGTGTCCAGGCTGCCTCCGGCGTTTAGTCTGGCGATTCGGGTTCTGGCTGTCCCGTTAAAACTGGTGAAGTTTCCGCCTGCAACAATTTTTCCGTCAGACTGTACCACAATTGAATGTACATAGGAGTCGAATCCTGTACCGGGTGAAAAAGAGGTATCAAGACTGCCGTCCTGGTTGAGCCGGGCTATCCGATTTATTGCTGTTCCGTTATATTCCGTGAAATTACCGGCAATAATGATTTTTGAATCCTGAAAAGCAATCGAGCTGATATTACCATTCGCTCCGCTGCCCGGATCAAAACTCAAATCCAAATTGCCTGTCAGTACATAATCAGCATCAAGGTCAAACAGCATGTTCACTATCAGGTAGTTGCATGAGCTGAACAGTAGTACTACTGCAATCAGAAGAGTTGCTATTCTTACTTTGCTATTTTCCATACGATATTAATATAATAAGAGGCAAAGTAACTATCAAACATGTTTATTTAAAAAGTCTATTAGCTCTATTTATTCGTACTCTACACGGTGCATCCCTTGATAGACGTCGTTCCGGCGGATGGAGTAGGAGAGTTCCCATTCGTTGTAACGAGCGTCGATGTCTATCTCTATATCGAGCAGTTGCAGGGTGCTATTCTGGCTGCTCACGCTGCCCTGCGGCGGGAGCGTTATTTCAAGCAGCTGAGCAGCCTCGTTCAGTTGGACTTCTACTAAAAGTGCATTTTCTGCTGAAGTATCAGCATCGCGGGTAGGGGCCGGCCGGTAGCTTATCGTGCCCTGCTTGGTCTCTCCCTGGCGGTCGACGAAGCTGAATTCCTCTGAATAGTTGAAGGAGAGTAGATCTTCTTTTGACTGAAAGGACTCCTCTTCGCGCAGCACCCACTGCAGTGAGTAGAGTATATCGTTAAAGTGGCGGCTTTGATCGCGCACCACCGCACGTTGACCGGGCCGTACCCGTACCTCCGTCTCCCAGTCATGAAATTTTATCTCCGGCAGGTCTATAACTCCGAAGTTGCGCGAGAGATGAGTTCGTATGGTGTGTATACCTGGACGTAGTTTGTCAGCGATGAAGGGTTCGGTTGGATCTCCGGTGGTATAGCCGACAAAACTGTCGTCTATGAAAATTTCTGCGTTGATGAGGGGCGAGTATACCGCAATGATACCGGGTTCCTCGTTGCGTAAACTGATGATTGACCGGCTGCCGTCCTCGGTGGTAAAGGTGATCGACCTGCCGGTCAGTGAGCGCACCGCCTGCTCAGAGAGCCGGTGAATGGTATTTTCATCTGTGCCGCGCTCACGAAATACCGTTGCCTCACCGTCGGAGACCCTCAACAGTTTGAGAATAAAGATGAGTTCGTCGCCGAGGTGTACAAATTCCCCGCGCAGCAGGTAATCAGCGCTGGTAAGTGATTCTATCTCCTCGGCTGCATCGGCACTTCCTTCAAACAGCCCGCTTAGGGCCAGCTTTTTCTCCTGAAGAAGAGCATCGATCTCTTCGCGGCTGACGAGTTGCAACGAACTAACCGAGGACAGGTCGTACATCAGCAGTGCTTCGGCAATCTTGCCGAGGTAATCGGAGCGTATGTCGGCGGTGGTGTTTTCGAACGGCAGAACTGCGACTGTGGTGCTTGCCGGCTGCGAAGTACAGGGTACAAGGGACAGAAACATGAGAAATAAGGCTAAAATCAGCACTACATGAGGACGGTTTTTCATCTTTAACCTCCGACTTCTACTATAGCGCGTAAAAAACGATAAGTACATTGAAAATTCGGGCTCTTGATAGTATGATTTTAACAGTATTCAGCTGAAGGAGGAACAGGTATGCGGAGCGGATTAAGGTGGGGAGCTGCACTCTTGGCAGTGCTGTTGGCGATTACTTCTGTCGGTGCTCAAGAGATATCTGAAAAAAAGGATATTGCGGTATTCAATCTGAGCTATTCGGATTATTCGATTCCAAGCGGAGCTTTGGGTCTGGTCGATCAATCGATTCAGAATGTGTTTGTTGATCTGGGACGATTCAATATAATCGGCATGAAGTACCGATTAGAATCGAATGATATCGATGAGTTCATAAGCAAGATAAAAGAACTTAAACAGGAAAATGTTGAAATCCCCGAAGAGGTTCGCCTGGGAGAGGAAACTTTTACCGAGGCTGATTTTAATCAGCTGGTTGGATCTTTCATTGTAGTTGTTCCGGTAATGTCTTATTACAATGTGTACGAAGAAGGAAATGATTACCAGGCTGAGATTCAAACTTCGTTTACATTTATAAAGGTAGATACGGCAGAAACCTTTGCCAGCTTCCAGATCGATACCAGCGCAAGTGGGGATAATTCTCGCGATGCGGTAAAAAGCGCCGTTGATATGATCCCCATACAGCTGCAGTATGAGCTCCGCAGTATCCCTGAGTTCCAACTGAAGACTGCCATTGTCGATGTGGTCGGCAATGAGTACATAATGGAGTTCGGCAGCAATATGGGAGTTCAGATAGGGGATGAGTATGTAGTTACTCGTGAGCAGGTTCTGCCTTCAGGATATACCCGCACCGAAGAGGTTGGGCTGTTTGTCATCAAGAACGTCAGCGAACAAGTCTCAACCGCCAAGAAAATCTACTCCAGCGAAAAAACCGGTATCGGCGACCAAATGGTGGAGGTACCACGGCTCGGATTTAACGGTAGTCTGTATGCACATGTGTTGAAGGATGACGCGCCGGAAGGTACAGAGAACCGGTTTGTCATAGGTCTTAGTGCCACGGCAACCCGCGGCTTTTACAACTGGCGACCGATCGTCGGTGCTGAAGTGCCGCTCGGAGACAATTTCCTTATCTGGTTCCCGGTTATGTCCTATGTGGGTATGGAGTACAATCTACGTCTCGGCAGGCTCAGCATAGCACCTTCGGCAGCTGTAGGCTTAGGTGCCATGGTGCCGATCATTGGAGACGAAGAGTTCAGAGAGAACTTTGATTTTCTGGCCAGTTTCGGCGGAACTGCAAAGATAAGTGTGAACTACCTTTTCAACCGCGATCTTATGCTGAATCTTAACGCCGGTTATTCGATGTATGTCGGTTTGTTCGACGACTTCTACTTCGACGGCGATTTGTATACCAACCCGGCGGATGTGCAGGGCTCCTTTATCGGCGCTGGCCTCACCTTTAAGCTGTAACAGCCGGCGGCGACTAAACGGGTGTGCTGTGCTGCATGCCGGCCGCAGCCGTACGGCCAATGAGCGGTGCTGTGACAAGCGGCACCGCCCTTTTTATTCCCCCGGTTTCGAGGAACATATATATGCGCAAGTTAAGAATTTCTGAATTTAAGCCCATCACTTCGGCAGCGACCCTGGTACTGTTGTCGCTCATAGCGTTGAGCTCCTGCTCTATCGACAAAATGGCTACCTCTATGGTGGCCGATGCAGTGGCCTCTCCTCGGGGAACCTCGGTGTTCAGTAGTGACAGTGATCCTCAGCTGGTGAAGGACGCGTTGCCCTTTGCTTTGAAAATGTACGAGAGCCTTTTGCAGAATGATCCTGAAAATCGGGCACTTCTCAATGCAAGCGCTGAGGGGTTTATCTCGTATGCCGTCTTCTGCTTGAAAACTACAACCTCTATGCTCGACTACCAGCAGCTCGACCGGCAGAAAGAGATGCTGCGGCGGGCCCGTAATATGTACATCCGCGGTAGGGATTACGCGCTCCGTTCGATCGAGGTCGACCATCCCGGATTCAGGGAGGCTCTGGCCGGCGGTAACCGCGTTCGCGTCCGAGTCGGTCCCGGTCC
>CAZAMY010000011.1:0-16941 GCA_964485995.1 uncultured Sediminispirochaeta sp. | reverse complement strand
CTGGGGATCGGGCATACGGTTGAAGGTCTCCAGGGCCTGCAGACGGAAGTCGAGCATCCACTGCGGCTCATCCTTCAGCCGGGAGATCTCGCGGATGACATCCTCGCTGAGCCCCTTGGTGGCCGACTCCATATACTCGGAGGAGGTTTTGAAGCCGTACAGCTCCTCGTAGTCGGTGTTTATTTTGCTTAAATGTTCGCGCTGGCTGTTGTTCATTTCATTTCGCTCCTTGACAGGCGGGGATTACCGCAGGGCTGCCTCAAATCCTTCACTGTGAATGAAACGGCTGAGATCTACTCCGCCGCTGCGCACCACTTTTCCGGCCTGCATGATGTGCACATAGTCCGGAGTGATGTGATCGAGGATTCGGTCGTAGTGGGTGATTATCAGCAGAGCCCGGTCGTCGGTGTTGTTTTCGCGTATATTGGAAAACAGCAGTTTGAGGGCATCGATGTCCAGACCGCTGTCGGTCTCGTCGAGGATCGCCAGTTCGGGTTTCAGCAGGTTCATCTGCAGTACTTCCATGCGCTTTTTCTCTCCCCCGGAGAAGCCTTCGTGTAGAGACCGTCCGAGAAAGGCCTTGGGGATCTCGAGTTCACGCATGTGTCCACGCAGCTCTTTCTGGAAATCGCGCACACTGATCTCCTGGTTCCGGCGCGCCTCAGTGGCTTTTTTTAGGAAAGTGGCCACCGGTAGACCGGGTACGGCGGTGGGATACTGAAAGGCCAAGTACAGGCCGGCCCGGGCCCGTTCGTCGGTGCTCATGGACAGGAGGTCCCGGCTTTGAAACTGGATGCCTCCCGCGGTGACCCTGTGGTGGGGGTGGCCCATCAACACATGCGCGAGGGTAGACTTTCCGGAACCGTTGGTTCCCATCAGCATATGTATCTCACCGGGATTGATGTCCAGATCTACCCCGTTGAGTATCGGTTTATTTTGTTCCTCAGCGGCATCATAGACTGTTGAGGAGAGATTGCGGATTTGTAGTAATGACATATAAGGCTCCGTGTAGTTTATTCACTATTAAAATACTAATGAATCTAAAAAAAAACAACCAGATGAAAGCAAGCCGCGGGATTTTCGGGACTTGCATTTTACTTTTTCCGAAGGTTCTTGTACTCTTAGAGCAGAAAAATGAACGATAATCTGAGAAGTATACTAACACCTGTTATCCTGATAGCCGCGGCACTATGTGCGTGGAGGATGCTCCTCTACCCGCTCACCGATATAAGGCAGGATTCACTCGAGCTCGCAGACGGCCATCTGAACGCAGCCGAATGGGATTTCTCTGAGCAAGGGCTGCTGGAACTCGGAGGAGAATGGCTGTTCTTTCATCAGCTGTTGTTGTCACCGGAAGAGCTGAACGAGGCGGCCCGAAGGACAGACAGCGGAGAATACCTAAAAATACCCGGATTCTGGAACTGGCAAAACGAGGAGTATCCCGGCAGGAGTTACGGCACATATGTTGCCCAAATCGAGCTGCCGGAAGACCTGCGTCAGTTCGGCATCTATATAGAGGAGGTTCATACTGCCTACAAGTTGTTTATAAACGGCCGCGAGGTTCTCAGCCAGGGCCGAGTGAGCAATTCGGCAAGTACCTCTCGAGCCAAAGTCGTACCGCAGATGTGGTTCACCAAGCTCGATACGAACGAACTGACCATAATACTACAGGTAGCCAATTTTCAGGCAATCAAGGGTGGGCTGCGTTTAGCACCAGTGATAGGCAGCCAAGAACAGATCATTCAGCGTTACTTTCATGAGAGTGCAGCCGACCTGTTTCTCTTCGGTAGTATTCTTATGATGGCGATCTACCATATGGGTCTTTTCTTTTTTCATCGACAAGACAGACGGGCGCTCTGTTTCGCGCTCTTCTGTGCGATGATCGCACTGCGCGGAGGTTTGACCGGCTCCCGCTTCCTGCATTGGCTCTTCGAAGATGCGAGTTTTCAACTGCTTACACGCTTGGAATTCTTAACGGCCTATGGTGCAGCGTTTTTCTATTACCACTATCACAAACTGCGTTTTCCGGATGAGACCTGGAAACCCTTTACTCATATAAACAATATTGTCATAGGCTTCGTATCCATTGCGGCAGTACTCATGCCGATTGTGTTTATAGCGCAGGTGGTAGTGCTGTTTGAGGTCTTCGTACTAATAGAAATAGTTTTAATTCTAGGCGGACTGGCAGTTGCGGTATACCGCCGGCGGCCGGAATCTCAGATTTTTACCGCCGGCTTTACAATCCTGTTCATTACGGTAATCAATGACCTCTCGCACTACAATATGATTGCCGGCTCTACTTATCTGCTGCATTACGGACTGTTTATTTTTATACTCTTGCATTCGCTGCTACTGGCGTACCGCTTTTCTAAAATCGAGAGAAACTCCCTCAACTATGCAGCGACACTGGAAGCGCTCAATCTAAAACTCGAAAAACAGGTAAGAGACAATAAAAACTTATACATCAACCCCGAAAACCGATCGAATTACGATTCCGATGAGAAAGGAGAAGAAGGCAACCCCTAAACTTATGGCTGCCATTTCCCCGAAGCGATGCAGAAAGTTGTAGTCCTTCGCAACAGAGATGTAAAAATTGAATACGAGAATAATTAATAAACCTGCTAACAGAGTGACCGGCAGTGCCACCTGATAGGTTCCGAGCAGAAAGAATGGTAATACCAGGAGAAACACGGTGCCGATATAGGCAAGCCCGGTATAAAGCGAGGAACGCAGAGCGCGGTTTTGCTGGCCTTCCGACTTTTTTGAAAGGTATTCAGAGGCTGCCATTGAAAGGGAAGCCGCAATACCTGTTATCAAACCGACAGTTGCTATTAGGCGGTTGTTCTGAAGGGCAAACGAGAGCCCCGCCAGAGTTCCAGTGAGCTCTACAAGGGCGTCATTCAGACCGAGAACTATAGAGCCCACATATGAAAGCCGCTCTTCTTCGATTATGTTGATAAGGGCTTTTTCATGAGAGTCTTCGTCAGCTATTATCTGTGCAGCCTGCGGAATGTACTCCTGAATCTTCTGATAATTGATCTGAGCATTCTCTTCTCCCAGCTCCATCAGTTTTATTCCGAAGGTAAGCCCGAACACTTTGGAAACAAACAGATAAAACCACACTTTCAAGGCGTTGGGTTTAAAATCTACACCTGTATATTTTTTCCAGAACTCATAATGTTGATATTCCTCGCTGCTGATTTTCTGCAGGGTAACCCGGTTGCGGCGGTCTTTTTCTCTGCCGGACAACTTTTTGTAAATCAGGTACTCGGTTATTTCATTTTTCTGTGATTTCAGAAGATCCTCTTTGATCGGTCCGATATCTTTATTCATGATTCACCTTTCTATTTAGACTATTTTTAATATATTCGAGCAGAGTCGAACTATCAACCGGCTTACTGACAAATCCGGTTACATTCTGCGGCAGTTCCTCTTTTTCGATTTCCTCAGCACTTCTGCCAGAAATTATCAGGATCGGGATATTCGCCGTTCTCGGACTTTCAAAGAGTTCCCTGACAATACTCAGACCATCTCGCTTGGGTAATTTGAGGTCTAGAATCACCATATCCGGCAGTTCCTTGTAAATCAACGCCAACGCAGTTTCACCCTCTTTTGCCTCGAAAACCTCGTACCCCCCTTTTTGCAGGATTCTCTTTACAAACAGGCGATTGATATTTTCGTCTTCGGCTACCACTACCTTTGTTCCCTCACCCCCGACCGGCCCTATATCCTCCGCCTCGGTGCTGCCCGGCTTGTTGATATTTCGCTCGATTATCCTAGCCAAGTTCTCCATTGAGGGGATGGGTTTCGTGATATAGTCATCGGCTCCGACCCGATAACAGCGCTCCCGATCGGAGGACATTGCATAGGCTGTCATCGCTATAATTGGAACTCGAGAACCGGCTTCACCGGCCTCGTTACGTAATTTTTTGATGGCATCATACCCGTCCATAATCGGCATCTGGATATCCATGAGAACCGCATCTATCTCTGCAGCACGAGAGAGGAACTGCTCGATAGCCTCCTGGCCGTTGCGGCACTTAATCAGCTTCCACTCCTTCTGTCCGAAAAAATCGCTGATTACCCGCATGTTAATCTCATTGTCTTCAGCCACCAGAACAGTCGGGCTGTACACATCTGCCGAATCCGGAGCTGTTTCAGCAGTTCTTTCGGCCTTGGCGGACTCGGGCGAAAAAAGCTCCTGAATGACGACTTGCACATCAAATTGGCTGATGGGCTTCTCAATCACCCGGCGAATTTTGTACTTGGATAATCGTCCCCTGAAATCGCCACATTCCGGCGGATAGCAGGCGATAGCCACCGGTATTTTTGCCAGCAAAGAATCCTTTTTAAAGCTCGATAAGAGCAGCTCGAGTTCTTCACTAGTTCCGGACATCAAGGCTAACTGTGCCTCGGGATCGTCAACTCCCTGAATTTTCTTTTTGAGCTGGGCGAGTTCATTCGGCTTCAGTTTCCGTACAGGAACCTCTACCACTGACAGGCTAAGGGCTTCGAGGTACATCTTTGTCACTCTAGAACTGAGTTCATGCTTCTCAGCCAGCAGAACTTGTGTAATCGGAAGCTCCTGCTGCTCGCGCCGCTTCGTTCGGGCTGCGTGCGGGAGTTGAAGGTCTAAGGCAAAGGAGAAAGTACTGCCACGTCCCTCGGTAGAATCTACCTGAATAGAGCCGCCCATCATCTCTACCAGTTTTGCACTGATCGCCAGCCCGAGACCGGTACCACCGTATTTACGGGTGGTGGCCTCATCGGCCTGGGTGAAGGACTTGAACAAACGGTCGATTTTCTGCGGCGGTATTCCGATTCCGCTGTCCTGACAGAGGAATTTGATTCTTACCTTCCCGGATTCCGCTCCCGATTCCCGCAGCACCTGAATCTGGATTTCACCCTCGTCGGTAAACTTCACGGCATTGCTAAGGAGGTTGAACAGTACCTGTTTCAGTCTGATCGGGTCACCAATCAGCTTGTCCGGCAGCTTCGGATCGACGGCAGCAACCAGTTCTACGCCCTTGCGCCAGGCGGTTACACTGAGCAGCCGGGCGGCGCCGATGATTACCTCTCCAGGTTCAAACTCAACACTCTGCAGCGACAGCTTCTTGGCCTCGATTTTTGAGAGATCCAGGATATCGTTCAGGATACTCAGCAAATTATCTGCCGAAGACTTGGCCAGCTTGAGGTGATCCATCTGTTCAGGGGGTAAATCGCTCATCATTGCAATTTCCAGCATTCCCAATATCCCGTTCATCGGGGTTCTTATTTCATGACTCATATTTGCCAGGAACTGACTTTTCGCGCGACTGGCGGCTTCCGCCTCGGTCTTGGCCGCCTTGAGGCGGTTATGCGCATCTATCATCTCGGTAATATCGATTACCGCCAAGAAAATACTAATCCCTTCAGTTGCAGCTTTGATAGTGGTGCTCTGAATTCGCACGAAAAAGCTGCTCCCGTCCGGTTTTATCAGCCGTAACTCACGCGGTTTTCCCTTTCCGTATCGCAAAATGTCCTGAAAGTGAAAATAAAACAGATCCTGATCGCCCGGAAAAATATAGTCGGTGAATTTACTGCCGGAGACTGTATCGAGCTTGCGGTCGAGCATGTGCTCGGCAGCATAGTTCATCTCTTTAACGTAGCCCTGCTTGTCCAGTGCAAAGAAGCCCACCGGTGCCAGATTAAACAGTGTGGTATATTTGGCCCGCTCTTGCTGCAGACGATACTGTGAGTTCTTGAGCTCCTCATTCTGCAGCTCTAACTCGATCTGATGCACCTGCAGCTCGTGCAGTAGCTCTTCGCTGCTGTATTCCGAGTAGCCTCGCAGCCGGCCGCCCTGCTCCTCTAAATAGTTTTCCGCTCTTTGTCGAAAACTCTGTTCATAGGCATGTTCACCTGTTGTATGTTCATCCATAATAGCTACACCTATCTATCTTCCTGGATACTGAATACCGCTCCATCGACCTCTTTTCCCTGCTCAGAAAACAGCGGAGAACCGCTGATCGATAGATAGATTACAGTTCCGTCGGGTTTTGCAATCGCATGTTTATAGTTATACACACTCTCTGCGGACTGCATTATTTTACTGAAAGGCAGCTGCTCAATCGGAATTTCCTTTCCCTCGTAGTCGGTAATTTTCCAACCCCGGTCTCCGAAACTCCTCTGGAGTATCTCCTCACGGCTTAGGCCGAAGATCTCCGCCGACTTTTGATTCGCGAACACGATATTACCCTCTCTATCAACCATTGTCTTTGCCACAGGGCTGTTTTCAAGAATCCGCATGAGCAGATCACGCTCCTTTTCCAGCTTATCCTCAAACTGCTTTTTCTCGTTTATATTCAAAAAGGTGATTACAATCCCTTCAACCACATTATTGACGGTTCGATAAGGCAGTATCTTCATCAAGTACCATTTCCCCTTTTTTGTGGAAATTTCCATTTCCACTGGCACCAAATTTATCAAAACGCTGCGCACATTCTCCATAAATCCGGAGCCCTCAATATTGCGGGTAATATGCTCGATCGGACGCCCCACATCCATTTCCATGATGTTGATCACCTCGGTCACTGCCGGAGTGTACTTGCGAATTTTGAAATCCTTATCCAGAAACACCATTCCGATATCGGTATTATTGAGAAAGTTTTTCAGGTCGTTATTCGCTTCCGAGAGTTCTTCAATCTTATTCTGATACTCGGCATTCACGGTATACAGCTCTTCATTCACCGACTGCAGCTCTTCGTTGGTACTCTGGAGCTCCTCGTTGGATGCGATCAGCTCCTCGTTGGTGGCCTGCAGCTCTTCATTGGAGGTTTCCAGCTCCTCAATCGTGGCCTGCAGATTCTCTTTAGTGAACTGGAGCTCCTGTTCCAGATCGGCTATCATTTTGTTCTGCTGTTCATCAAAGCTGCTTTTCTCTTCCGAATCGGTTTTGTGAACGCTGCCTTCATGGTCCTCGAATACTACTAAAAAGTATCCGATTGGACTGTTCTGCCGGTCTAGAATCGGCTTTACCGAAAGGTCGATATTACGGTTTTCTCCGTTTTTCTGCAAAGTCAGGTCGCGATAGGTAACCGGACCATCCTCTTTCACGGCTTTGTGAACCGCCGTACTCAGGGCCGCTTTTATGCCGTTCGGTAGCATCTCGAGTACATTCAGGGAGATTTTACCGGTTGGAATTTTCATAAACTCGGACGCCTCTCGGCACACATGTATAAGGGTTAAATTTCGATCGATGATGATCGAAGGGGGCACAAACTCGTTCACCAGATAATCGTAGGCGCTGTCCAGCACGTCATCGCTGTTGCTCTTCTGGGGATATGCCTTCTGCGGGAATCGCTCGTGCTTCTTTTTATTCGGCTGCACCGGCGGGACAAAATAATCCGTTACCCTGCCTTGAGTAGACTTCTGCTTGCACTGATAGATTTTCCACTTGGTATCAATCAGTGAGAAGACTCCGCTCAGCTCTCCGACGGTTTCACTCGAACCCAAAAACAGAAACCCGTTCTGCTTCACAGAAAAGTGAAATGCACCCAGTACCCGCTGCTGCATTTCGGGCTTGAGATAGATTAGCATATTGCGGCAGCTGACCATATCGATTGCCGAGAAAGGCGGATCCTGTAAAACATTATGATTGGCAAATATTACCATTTTTCGTATTTCCGGATTCACCTGAAAAGTGTTCTCTTTTTTAGTAAAAAATTTATGAAGTCTGTCCTGACTCACATCTGTCACGATACTCTCCGGATATACTCCCAAACCGGCATATTCAATACTGTCGCGATCGATATCGGTTGCAAATATCTTTACATCGTACTCGATTCCCAACTCCTGCATTTTTTCATAAAACAGAATAGCCAGAGAGTATGCCTCTTCTCCGGTGGAACACGCCATACACCAGAGGCGCAGCTGCGCATTGTCCTCAGTTTTCTTCAGGAGTTCGAGGACCGCTGTATCCTTCAGGCTTTCAAAAGCCTCAGCATCCCGAAAAAAGCGTGTAACTCCTATGAGCAGATCTTTATACAGTACATGGGCCTCTTTAGGTGAGGAATCGAGATAGGCGGCATACTCTTCAGTCGATTCGAGCTGGGTAATGCCGATTCTGCGCTCAATTCTTCGTATAACGGTAGTGTCCTTGTAAGCGGAGAAATCGACCCCCACGACATCCCGTAATCTGGAGAGAATTTTTGATATTACTGTAGAGTGCTCTTGAACAATCTCTTCATCGCTTTCTTCCGTTTCCCTATGCATCAGCGGATGCTGGATGATCCGTGACAGCTCCTGGGCAATATCCTTCGGCGGAAGAACGTAATCCACCAATCCGGTAGAACTGGCGCTGCGCGGCATACCGTCGAATTTTGCCGAAATATTATCCTGCGCAAAGACCAGTCCACCAGCCCCCTTCACGGCACGAATACCGAGGGTCCCGTCACTTCCGGTCCCCGAGAGTATGATACCGATGGCCCGCTCTTTTTGATCCTCGGCCAGAGATCTGAGAAAAATATCTATCGGCAGATTGAGACCGTGACTGTGATCCTGTTCCGATAAATAAAGCTTTCCATGATATATTTTTAAGTTTTTGCGCGGCGGTATGAGGTACACTTTGTTGACAGCGACATCCATTCCGTCTTCGGCCCGGTTTACTTCCATCCGGGTATATTTGGAAAGTAACTCGACCATGAGACTCTTATAGTCAGGTGAGAGATGCTGAACGACTACAAAGGCCAGCTGGGAGTCATCCGGTATAGAACGAAAAAACTCTTCGAGAGCCTCTAAACCTCCGGCCGAAGCCCCTATTCCTACGATTCGAAAGGTGTCCCGTTCTCCCATGTAATACTCCCAAAGCTGAGATGTAAAGTTATTATAATATACTATTATTCATTCTGGAGACCAGGTCAAATTTCAGATAAAAATTATCGCCTTGTCGCTTTTGGTCTTAGTGATTAGAATACCCGCAGGAGGACTCATATGACAGGCAAGGTTGTTATCGGACTAGATCACGGAGCTTTGAATATAAAACAGGAAATAATCGATCATCTAAAACAGCGCGGATACGAAGTGAAGGACGTAGGAGTCTTCTCTGAGGAATCGGTCGATTATCCCGACAAAGCAGCTGATGCAGTACAGGAGTTTCGTAAAGGCGGATATGATTTCGGGGTTGTATGCTGCGGTACCGGCATAGGTGTTTCAATCAGTGCCAACAAAATGAAGGGCATTATTTGTGCGCTCCCGCAGAACAGCTTCGCCGCTCGAATGGCTCATGAGCACAACAATGCAAATTTCATCGCATTCGGCGGAAGAATCGAGTATCAGGAGCCGATCAGCCGCATACTCGACGCCTTCATCGACGCAGAATTCGCCGGAGGACGGCATGCGCGGCGAGTCAAAAAAATAAATGAATTAGAAATCTGACCTCGATGTAATGTCCATGAACTCGAGGCTGCAGAAAAGATACAAGCAGAATGTAATCGGCGGCTCGGTGCTGTTTTTAACTTTGGTAATGCTGGTGGCAATCTACTTTTACACTTCCCACGTGCAGCGCATTATCACCGAACAGGAGCGTTCGGTGGCCAGCCTCTATATTTCTTGGATAGATTTGAAGGAGGAGCTCTACCAGAGTTCATACGGCCCTTCTTCCTATTACGACCTACTCACCAAACTCTCCGGCTTCGAAATGGTGATGCAGGAAACCTTTCTGAGTGCAAAACTATCCGGGGCAAAACTGATGTTCCCCGAGTTCAGAGATACTTATCACGCTCTCTATATCAAGTGGCCGTATGTTGACCGCGAAATGCAGACCCTCATCAATGATCTCGTTAAAGCGGAGAACCGAAACTTCCCCTCCCTGTTCTCACCTACGATGCTGATGGAGAGCTTCGAGAAAGACCTGCTGCTCTTAGATGCAATTGTCCGTTCGTACAGTCTCGAACAGCTCAACAAATTTCAGTTATTCAACAATCTCATACTCACCACATTGGTACTGATGGTCCTCGGCTTTCTCATGTACATCATTTCCACGCATCAGAAACATATGGCCGAAGAGCGGATCCGAATGCTCACTCAATCCCTCCTGAGGGTACAGGAGGACGAGAGAAAACAGATCGCATATGATCTGCACGATGACATTGTTCAGGACCTCGCATCGCTGAAAATGAGAGTCGACAATATGATGAGTTCCTACTCAGATGAGGATAGTATATCGAACAAGGAATTACTGCCCCTCTCGAAAACGATGCAGGAGATTATTCAGACCACCCGGAGAATTACCGGAGAAATAAAGCCTTACAACATCGAGCATATCGGCCTGGTAGGTGCAGTTCGGGCTCTCTGCAACAGCCTGGCAACCCAAACCGGCATGCAGGTACGGTTTTTCCCGGTTGGAATGAATACAGTGCAGAGTGACTATACCACTGAAATTAACCTCTACCGGATTGTACAGGAGAGTCTGCAGAATATCCGTAAACACTCCGAGGCCACCAAAGTATCAGTACGGCTGATCGCCTCATCCCCCAATATTCTCATGAGAATCCACGACAACGGAAAAGGCTTCAATCTATCCTCCCGCTTCACACAAATGAGCCAGGAAGGGGTTCATCTCGGTCTCACCAGCATGGAGGAACGGGCGCATATGTTGAAAGGAGAGCTTTCGATACATACAGCCCCGGGGCGCGGAACCGAGATCAAGGTAAAGGCTCCGATGCACTACCAGACACTGTTGTAACCCTTCCATTCCCATCTGGCACTTTTTCAATTTTTTTCAATTTTTTTGAAGCACCCTTCGGTTTTATTCCTCTATTAATACAGAACAGTTTTATGGAGGAATACTATGCATCTAAGATCCCTTATCGCGCTCTCAGCGCTGGTGGTGGTTTTGAGTACCGCCTGTCTAAGCGCACCATCAAAGCAGATCAATCCGCAAAACAGCGCCCCAATAAGGAGTGATGACATCACCGTCACCCCACCTTCGGCAGTTCTCGCCTGCCCGCTCGACCTGAACATATACAGCATGGTCCATTCGTTGTATGCCGGGCTGATTCTGCAACTCGATTTGGTTGACGACCTGAGCCTGCCGGCCAAATACCGGCTGATTAGGGCGGCATGGTCGTCTACAGTGGAGAAAATCCTGATTCATGGCTATTTTGAACAGGAGGAAGCACCGCTGCTCTTAAAGTCTCGCAGGCGGCGCGAAGCGCCGCGCATGCTCGAATGGAGAAGCAATGCCGTCTACAGCCCTCTCACGAAAGGGCCATTGCGCGGGCAGGGAGAGTTCTTGAGCGGCGAAGCTGAACCGATGGCCAATATTAGCGAAACGGTGGTGGTCGTAGATTCCCGGGCAGTTCGTCTCTGCAATATCTATTCCAGACCGCGGGAGGAGCAGCTGCTGGCCGAGAAAGCCAGGCTGCATCTGGCCCATTTCTATCTGCACGACGGGCGCCGAGACAATGATCGAATAATTCCGAAGCTTCTAGACAAATGCTGCGCCGAAGGGGAATCCACGACAGATCACGCTGCTGCCCTGAAGTTGAGCCGGGTTCAGTACGAGCTGTATTCAGGAAATTATTCTGCCGCTTTGCAGGGTCTGAGCGAACTGGGCTCGCACTTAACGGACCTCTCTCCGACGCTGCACAGGCTCTTCCGCTTTGCCTATGAGGAGTACTGCCTCTGCCGTGCCCTTTATTTTCAGGACCCGGCTTATCTGATAGAATATACTCAGTTCACTCGGGGGGATTAGCCGAAAGAAAATGCGCAGAGAGTTTTTTGAGCCGCAGTTTCGCCAGGCCGCAGCCGATTATTTTCAGCTCTTGAATAAGGGGTATCCGGAGAAGCGGACCCGTTTGCTGGTGGCGGACCGGTACCAGCTCAATACCGCCCAGCGCAGTGTGCTCTACAGAGGCGTTTTCCCAGAAGAGGTAAACCGCCGCAGAAGCGGGAGACTGATCGCGGCGGCCGAAATCCGGCAGGAAAAACTACTAATCGATTTTCTGAATCTCGGCTATCTGTTGATGAACTATCTTTACGGACGCAATCTGTTTATCGCCACGGACGGTGTTCTGCGCGATGACGGAGAAAACTATGGAGAGTTTTCCTCTGCCACCATTATTAGTCAGGTACTGGAACTGATAAGGACAGCCCTGACTGAACTCAACCCGGCGGAGGTGGAGTTAGTAGTTGACCGTCCGCATTTTCCCCTCTCATTCAAGCTCGTGAGCGATGACGCCGTACTGATAAGCGCCGATTCACGCATCATAGACCGCAGCACATTGAGGGTGTGCGACCTGGGTTATTTCATTCTCTCCCGAACGTATAATGCGGTTTTTCCAAACCTCACAGATTTGATACAGACAGACCACGGGAAAACTCCACTTCAGTAGTCGCTTTTTTCAAACTGCTGTTGTGAAATATGCCTTTTTGAGGTATTTTATAAAAAGCGCAACTATGAAATACGTCGATGATTTTATGAAAAGCCCGGAGACTATCAAGCATTACGATTTGCTCAACTCTCTAGGTGTGTTTGAGTATCTGGCCAACTGCAAGCGCCGGATTCACGATTTGGAAGAACTCCTCTCCGACGCTATCGAGATTTTTAATCAGGATAGTGGTGATAATCTCATTGAGTATATTACCTCTAACCTGGTTGATCGCTTCGTCCCCAGCTTTCTGCAGTTTGTTCTAAAGCTTCACGGGGATGAACAACGACCGCGCACAATATGCTATCACAACTTGAAGCGAGTCGAATCGCCGGCTCCGATAAACTCCCTGGAACCTTACAGCCGCTATTTCTCCTCCTACCCCGGCACCATCAGTTTTTCACTGTTCGAATACTCTATACAGAATCAGGCGGCCGCTGAGTATCTAAAGCCCCTGAATCCCGAAATCATCATTCCGATCAGCGGTCCCGATGAGCTGTACGGGATGATTATCGTGGGAAAGAAAATAGTCGAAGGTGAATATTCAGATGAAGAGATCATCTACATCGATCGCCTGTTGAAATTCGCCTCTCTGAGCTTTCAGAATGTTATCCATTACCGCAGCAGCGTAACAGACTTCAAGACGCAGCTGTACAACCACTCCTTCTTTCAGAAACGGCTGAACGAAGAACTGGCCAAGGTACAGCGCTATCATAAAAGCATCTCTATACTCCTGCTGGATATCGATCATTTCAAACAGCTTAATGATAAACACGGGCATCTGGCCGGAGACAAGGTCCTTTTCCATTTGTCCCGCTCCCTCGAACATACCCTGCGGCAGGAGGACGTCATTGCCAGATTCGGCGGTGAGGAGTTTATCGTCCTGCTGCCGGAAAGCTCAAAGGATGCTGCCTATCATGTCTCGGAGCGTATTCGGAAAGAGATCGAAGAGATGGAAATTAAATACATGGAAAAAACACTGAAGATAACCGTCAGTATCGGTGTCAATCACATCAATTCCACCCGTTACGCATCCCCGCAGCAGCTCATCGAGCAGGCGGACAAGGCGCTCTATACTTCCAAATCAAACGGCCGAAACTGTGTCACGTTTTACAAGCCGGGACTTCTGTTCAAAGTAACCCATATTGGATAGGTTGTAGCATGTCAGATAGAAAGTCATATCAAGAAATGAGCCGTGAAGAATTATTGGAGAGGGTACGCAGACTCGAGCATGACAACAGAGACCTGCTGAAGTTCAAGCAGGATCTAAAACAACAGGAGCTCGAACGGAGTATTATCCATGAACAGCTCCAATTCTCCTGGGCTGGAAATCTGGGCCGCTGGGAATGGAACTGCGAAACCGGCCAGGTGATCTTTAACCCAAAGAAAGTACAGGTCCTCGGATACGAGGTCTCTGAGTTTTCTCCTACAGTGGACGCCTTCACGAACCTTCTGCATCCGGATGACTATGAGCCTACAATGGAGGCTATGCGACAGCACCTGTACGGAAGAGTACCCGCTTATGAGGCCGAATACCGTATTAAGACGCGTTCCGGCGGGTATAAATGGTTCTACGACCGGGGAAGGATCGTGGAATACGGTTCGGAGGGCAAACCCCGCCGCTTAACCGGCATTGTTTTTGACATTACAGAGCAGAAAGAGTTCGAAGCTCGCTTGGCCGAATCGAATCGGCGCCTGAAAGAAGCCAATGACGCGAAAAATAAGGTGTTCAGTATCATTGCCCACGACCTGCGAAATCCCTTTGCAAGCATTATCTCATTCATAAATCTACTGGAGCAGGAAAATATCGAAATTTCTGAGGATGAGTATCGCTATATCATCAGTGAGCTCAAAAAGATTACTACCAACACCGATCTGCTCCTGCAAAACCTGCTGGCCTGGGCCCGCAGTCAGACTGAGGGGATTCAAGTAAACACCCAGCAGATTGAACTGAAACCGACCGTCGATCTGGTGTGCAGCCTGTTCGAGGGACAGGCAAAGGCAAAGGGCATCACACTGAAAGAAGAGATAGCCCCGGAACTAAGAGTTGTGGTCGATGAACATATGCTGCAGACGGTTCTGCGCAATCTGATCTCAAACGCAATCAAGTTCAGTCATCCTGACCAAGCGATTACTATTCACGCCGAGGGCCGTGAGAATGAGGTGCTTATATCGGTTAGCGACCGCGGAGTTGGTATCGACACTGAACACATAAACCGCTTGTTTGATATCGGGTCGGTGTTCACTACCAGCGGCACCCAGGAAGAGTCGGGAACCGGACTGGGATTAAAGCTGAGCAACGAACTGGTAAAGCGGAACAATGGCCGTATGTGGGTCGACAGTCAACCCATGCTGGGCTCGACTTTCTTTATCATCCTTCCAGTAATGACCGGCTAATGCCGCTTGAGGAACGCTTACATTTTTTTTTCAATATGATAGTATCGCAGCATTAGAAGGTAGAAAACAGAGAGGTAGAGAATATGGACAGCAATGAGAACTTAGGTTCCCTCAATTTTATTGAACGTGTTATTGAAAAGGATCTGGCGGAGGGCAGGCATGACGGGCAAGTTGTAACCCGCTTTCCACCCGAGCCGAACGGATATCTGCACATCGGCCATGCAAAATCGATCTGCCTCAATTTCGGTCTGGCCGAGAAATACGATGGACGCTGCCATCTGAGATTTGACGATACCAACCCGGAGAAAGAGGAACTTGAATATATCGAATCGATTAAGGAGGACGTACGCTGGTTGGGCTTCAACTGGGGCGAGCATGAATATTTTGCATCCGATTACTTTGAGCAGCTGTATGAGTACGCGCTGGTATTGATCAAAGCTGGAAAGGCCTACGTAGACAGCCTCTCTCCGGAAGAGATCCGGGAGTACCGCGGCACACTGAAACAGCCCGGAAAGGTGAGCCCCGACCGTTCCCGGCCTGTAGAAGAGAACCTTGACCTGTTCGAGCGCATGCGCAAAGGCGAGTTCGAGGAAGGCAAATACGTACTCAGAGCGAAAATCGACATGGCATCGGGGAACCTCAACATGCGCGACCCCACCCTCTATCGCATTAAGAAGATTAAACACCATCGCACCGGGGAGACCTGGACTATCTATCCTATGTATGATTTCACCCATCCGCTGTCGGATGCAATCGAAGGGGTCACCCACTCTATCTGTACCCTCGAGTTCGAGGACCATCGCCCCCTCTACGACTGGGTGGTGGAGGAATCGGGAATTGAACACCAGCCCCGGCAGTACGAGTTTGCCCGTCTCAACCTCAATTACACGGTAATGAGCAAGCGCAAACTGCTAAAACTGGTCAGAGACGGGTACGTGGACGGTTGGGACGATCCACGCATGCCTACAATCTCGGGTTTTCGGCGGAGGGGCTACACACCCGAAGCCATCCGCGACTTTGCCGAGCGGATCGGTGTGGCAAAGGCCAACAGCACCATCGACATCGCCCTTCTGGAGCACTGCCTGCGGGAAGATCTCAACCAACGGGCTCAGCGGGTAATGGCGGTAATAGATCCGGTAAAAGTGATCATCGATAACTATCCCGAAAACCAGGAAGAGTGGCTCGAAGCGGTAAACAATCCGGAGGATGAGTCGGCCGGAAGCCGCACTGTCCCATTCAGCCGGGAGCTCTACATTGAACGCGAAGATTTTATGGAGGATCCTCCGAAAAAGTTTTTCCGCCTGGCCCCGGGAAGAGAGGTTCGTCTGAAGCACGCCTACTATATAACCTGCGTAGATGTGAAGAAGGATCCTGAAAGCGGAGAGATCGAAGAGATCCACTGCACCTACGATCCACAGTCCCGCGGCGGCTGGACAGATGACGGACGCAAGGTGAAAGGTACCAGCCACTGGGTCTCCGCCCCGCATGCAGTCGAAGCGGAGGTGCGCATCTACGACCACCTGTTTACAAGCGAAAACCCCGGCGAAGCTACCGGCGAGTTCCTGGATGATGTAAACCCGCAGTCCCTGCAGATCGTAAAGCATGCGAAACTCGAACCCTCATTGAAGGATGCGAGAGCCGGCGAGTTCTACCAGTTCCTGCGCAAGGGCTATTTCTGTGTCGATACCAAGTATTCTACGCCCGGACAGCCGGTTTTCAACCGCACTGTTTCGCTGAAGGATACCTGGGCTAAGCTGAAGAAAAAGCTGAATAAGTAGGCCGGCCTGCTTACCGTCGGCGGAGGACCCAGCTGCGGTGGGGCCGCCGCTTTCCGTTGAAATCCGGCGGAATAGTTGAACGGGTGGTCTCCTGTACCTCGGCGCCGCGCAGGCGGCCCGGATCGAAGTGGAATTTGTGATAATTGGTAGAGAATAAAATGCTGCCGTGCTTCGATAAGAGTTTGAGGCACTGGCCAATAAACCACACATAATCACGCTGAATGTCGAAGGTTCCCGCGGTTTTCCGGCTGTTCGAGAAGGTCGGCGGATCGAGAATGATCAGTTCATACCGCTCATCTCTCTGCACTGCGGCCTGCAGGTATTCGCGAACATCCGAATTACAGAACGTGTGCATG
>CAZAMY010000010.1:0-17369 GCA_964485995.1 uncultured Sediminispirochaeta sp. | reverse complement strand
GAGGGCACCAAGATTGCTGGAGTTATGGCCTTCTATGTGACCGAGATCACCGAGATCGATGTGATTCCGCCTACTGTGGAAGACGCCGATGGTTTCCCGGAAAACTGGTACAAGGAGATCTAACTTTTTTCCCTATATTGACGTCGATATGGTGAAAATGAAACAGCGTTTTGTAAAGTGGCATATAATTGTTGTATTATTAAAAAACCGTATTGTGGAATGGTGTTCAAAAAAATGAAATTTTTCTGGTGTTTTTTGAAAAAGTAATTTATAATAAGTTACAACCTTAGGAAAGGTTGAAACCAAACCAAAAGGAAGGTGTTATGAAAAAGAGAGGTATTTTACTGCTAGTACTATTAGTAGCACTCTCGCTCACCGTCTATGCCGGTGGACAGCAAGAAGGCGCCGACGGCGCTGAAACCCTGACCGTGGGTGTAAACAGCGAAAATCCCCCGTGGGTATTTGCAGATGACGGTACAATGACCGGTTTCGAGGTAGACATTCTCGAAGAGTTTGCCAAACGTGCTGGCTACAAAATTGAATATAAGGGTGCTCCCTTTTCAACAGTACTTACCGGTGTTCAGTCCGGCCAGTGGGACATTGCAATGTCCTCTATCTGGATCAAACCGGAACGTGCCGAGGTAATGGATTTTGCCGATCCCTACTACGATTCAGGTATCGGTATGATGACTCGTGCGGACGGCATCACAGATTTCGATGACATGGAAGGCAAAATTTTCGGTTCTGATACCGGCTCAATGAACGAAGCCTGGCTGATCGAAGCACAGGACAAGTACGGTCCCTACGAAATTAAGAGCTACGACTACTGGGTAGACGCAGCCCTTGACCTGGAAGCCGGCCGAATTGACGGTGTAGTTGTTGACGATCCTATCGCCCTGTACTATATCAAAAACCATCCGGACTCAGGTCTCAAGATGGATATGTACATTCCTGATTTCAAAGCTGGACAGGCGCTGGCTTTCAAGAAGGGTTCCCCGCTTCGGGATGAGTTCAACAAACACCAGAACGATATGAAAGATGACGGAACTCTGGCTGAGATCCACGAGAAATGGTTCGGTATTGAGCCTCCCCCTGACAGCTCGACTATCAACAAGATTGGTCCATACATGCCGAATGAAAAGCCTCCTATTAACTAAGTAGTAAACGGAGCTTTAGTATCTACACATGTGCCCGACAGGTTAGCTTGTCGGGCACATATATAAAATGAGGTGAAGTGGAACGGTTATGAATTCTACAACTGAAGTAAAAGACAAGCCAAAGCACAGATTTGTGCGTGAACATCCCCTTTGGTTCCAAGTTATACGCCGAAAATGGTTTATTGCTGCAACATTTCTCCTGTTGGTCGTCTATGGCCTGTTATTACCGGCTCGCGAAGCAGTAGCACCAACTGTTATGTATGCCAGTATTATCGGCTTTCTGCTGCTTCTATTGGCTTGGAGCGCAAATATACTCGCAGACAAAGACAAATCGGAAGCATTGAAAATGGCAGTATCGCTGCTTCTGATCGGAGTCCTCGGCTGGCTCTTCTATAACTATTCAGGAGCCCAATGGGAGAAACTGATCGATTTTTTCTTTAACTGGGAAAAAATGACCGGTAGCTGGACAACTCTATTTCGAGGTTTAGGCGTCACCATGATGCTGGCTGGTATTTCAGCAGTGTTCACAGTACTAATCGGCCTGATTGTGGCGATTCTGCGGTCATTTAGAAGCCCGACCCTGAATATATTTCTGAAGGCATACATAGACATATTCAGATCAGTCCCTATGATCGTAGTAATGGTAGTGATTTTTTTCGCACTGCCCTATGCCGGTATAAGTCTGGGTTCTATTATTACGACAATTGTGGCGCTTTCACTCGGTTACGGAGCATACGCTGCTGAATCTTTCAGGGCTGGTCTCGAATCTGTACATACCGGACAAATTGAAGCGGCACGGTCTTTGGGCCTCGGTCGTTGGCAGACCATAAGAATGATTGTATTACCCCAGGCGATTCCGATTGTTATCCCCCCGCTTACCGGTAACCTGGTGGCGATGTTGAAAGAGACGGCGGTTGCCTCGGTAGTTGCCGCCCCGGAACTGTTGAAGCGGGCTCGTGAATTGTATACAAGTAAAACAAACCCAACTCCGCTGATTGCTGCGGCGTTGATCTACCTCGTCGTACTGGTTCCGTTGGTGCGACTTGTAAATATGCTTGAGAAGAGGGTTAAAATAAGATGAGCGAATCAGATGTAATGATTGAAACTGTAGATCTTCAAAAATATTTCAAAGATCTGCACGTACTTAAGGGGATAAATACACAGGTGCGGCGATCCGAAGTGGTCGCTGTGATGGGGCCATCCGGAAGCGGCAAGAGTACTTTCCTGCGCTGTCTTAACCGTATGGAAGAGCCGACCTCCGGACATATCTATGTGGAAGGGATCGATATTATGGCTCCTTATATCGATATCAATAAGGTTCGAACCGAGATCGGTATGGTATTCCAGAGTTTCAACCTGTTTCCCCACCTTACGGCTATTGAGAATGTGAAACTGGCTCCGGTAAATGTCCGCAAAATTTCGGATAAAGAAGCGGCTGAACGTGGAATGCAGCTGCTGGAGAAGGTCGGACTATCTGACAAGGCGTATGCATATCCTGAACAGCTTTCCGGCGGACAGCAGCAGCGAGTGGCGATAGCCCGCGCCTTGGCAATGCAGCCGCAGATTATGTTTTTCGACGAACCGACCTCGGCGCTCGACCCCGAGATGATCGGAGAAGTACTTGATGTTATGCGGGCCATGGACAAAGAAGGTATGACAATGATTGTTGTCAGTCACGAAATGGGATTTATTCGAGAGGCAGCCGACAGAGTTCTGTTTATGGCCGATGGAGTAATTGTAGAAGAGGGTAGCCCCGATGAAATCTTCAAGAACTCTCAACATCGCCGTACCCAGGACTTCCTGAGCAAGATTCTGTAATCAGTAGGAAGGTGGGATTAAAATGAAACAGGAAACGAACAGAACGAAGACCCCCTCCAGCCTGCAGGATGTGAAGGATAGGGTCGGCGATATTCCGCTGATCCGCAAATCCCAGTTCATTTGGAGTTACCTGGCCTTTCTGGTGTTTTTTGATCTGGCATTGCTGCCCGAAAAAGGAACCCCTGGACCGTTAGGCTTGGCGATGGTATTGCTCTTCGTAGTGCTGCTATTGGTATGGGCTGCGATTGTATTTACCGATGAGCTAAAATCGGACAAACTCAAAACCGTAATTGCGTTTGGAATAATAATTGTGTTCGGATGGCTTTACTACCGCTATTCAACCGCTCGTTGGAGCGAAATGGTGCATCTCTTTTTCAATGTGGGAGTCATCCAAAAAGCATGGCCGTATTTGGTAAAAGGTTTTTGGACTACTATACTGCTGGCTGTGTCCGCAGCTATCTTCAGCACCATCATCGGGCTCTTGCTGGCGGTGTTCAGGTCTTTTAACAACCCAGTACTCAATTTTTTCATAATTCTTTATATAGATGTATTCCGGGCCATCCCGATCATCGTATTGATGATGGTAATTTATTACGCGTTCCCATTTATGAACATGCGTTTTAACGCTATTACCTCGGGTATCATTGCCCTGGCACTTAACAGTTCAGCCTATGTAGCCGAGATATTCAGAGCCGGTTTTCTTTCCATAAAGCGGGGTCAGATAGAGGCTGCACAGGCACTGGGACTCTCCCCGATGCAAACCATGCGGCTGGTAATTCTTCCGCAGGCCTTTCAGGTAGTAATTCCGCCGTTGGTGGGTAACTACGTTGCCAGTTCAAAGGACACTGCCCTGGCATCTTCGATATCGATTATCGAGCTGCTAAAAGCCGGTGTTGCTCAGCAATCACTGTTGGCAAGCCCGTCACCGTTGATCTTTGTAACTGTGCTGTATCTGATTCTATTTGTGCCTCTGACCAAGTTCTCAGGAATGCTGGAACGCAAAATGCAGGGTACGAAGCGACAGATAAATGTGTAAGCCCTTCATTGAGATTTGATATACGGCCGCCCGGGATTCGTCCTGAGGCGGCCATTTTTTGTAGTGAAGCCAATGCGAGCCATGTCCTCAAGGCCGGGTTGTTACAGCTCGCAGGAATTTATTCTTGCTGATATTACGGCCGGTAAGAACGAAAACAGTCTTTTTTCCGCCCAGGTCGAGTTTGCCTGAAAGTACGGCAGCCAGCCCGACCACCGCAGAGCCTTCGGCTATTATCTGCTCATGTTCCAATAGGAGCTGTAAGGCCGCCGCTATCTCCGCCTCTTCCACTGTATGCATGGCGCTCACCAGCCTGCCGGCGATGGAATAAGTGAGGGGCGTCAGGGTGCCGAGCAGACCGTCGGCCAGGGATGGCTTAATTGTGACGCTCTCATGGCAGCGGCCGTCCCGGAAGGATAGAAAGGCGCCAGGGGCTGCCGCCGCCTCTACCCCGAATACCTCGACCTCAGGAACGCCCGTTTTTACCGCTGTAGCTATTCCTGAAATCAGGCCGCCCCCGCCGACCGGCACTACCACCGCATCCAGGTCCGGAAACTCTTCGAGCAGCTCAAGGCCGATAGTACCCTGACCGGCAATGATCTCGTTATCGCTGTGGGAGTGCACGTAAAGGCCGCCACTGCTTTGCACATACTCCTGCGCAATTCCGAAGGTTTCTGTAAAATCCTTGCCCTGCGCACGAACCTCGGCGCCGTAGGAACGGATGCGGTTTACCTTGGTTGAATCGGCATCTTCCGGTACAAAGACTACCGGTGCTGGGTACCCGATCTTGTCCGCCGCATAGGCCAGGGCGGTACCGTGGTTTCCGCTCGAACAGGTAACTAGAGGCCGGCTCAGTCCCGCCTGGTGTAGGACAGCAACCTTATTGCAGGCGCCCCGCACTTTAAAGCTGCCGGCCACTTGAAAACACTCCGGCTTCAGGTATACTTCGGTGCCAAGCTGTGTGCTGAGCGAAGCGGAATAGATGATCGGGGTAGGTTTGATAAAGCCTGATACCCGTTTCTGTGCACTCCAGATATCATTTGTGGTAATAGTTTTCATAATCAAGCTCCGATTTTATGAGTTTAGATCATATTTAACAAGCTTAGGAAAAACGACACCCCCCGATCGGGGGTCTGCCGCCCGAATTTTCCCGTGATGTTTGTCAAACTTGGGAAAACTTTTGTTTGACACTGTAATAGTACTACTATAGAATATTATAAAACATAATTTCGCAATGCGGAATATATGTCTGATGGAGAAATAAGTGCCAAAAGAATACAGCCTCATTATTAAAAACGCAACAGTAATTACAATGGACCGGCAGCGTCGTATTTTACATGATGCGGTTCTTTTGATTCGCGATAACTACATAAACTTCGTCGGAACGGCACAAGAAGCAGCTGACCGCCTGCACAACATCAATGCGGACAAGGTCATAGATGCAAAGGATAAAGTGGTTCTGCCCGGATTAATTGACACGCATGCCCATGCCGGTCACGGTTTGACTAAAACACTGGGCGAGGGTGGTCAGGCAATGGGCTTAGAATGGGATGAGTTTATGGAGCGGATCTACTTCCGCGGCTCAACTCCCGATTTCTGGCGCGCCGAAGCGCTTTTGAGCGGGCTCGAGAAGCTGAAGTTCGGGGTAACCACCGGAATGAGTATGCTCGGCTCTTACCCGCGCTATGACGACGAGGAGTGCTGGGCGGCTCACGTGGATGGGATGGCAGAGACGGGGATCCGGGATATCCTCGGAATCGGCACACCTAATCCCCCCTTTCCCAAGACATTCCGTAAATGGAAAGACGAAGAGACATACAGCGAGTATTCGCTGAGCCATGCCGACTCCTTCGAGAGAACGCGCCGGGCGGTAAGTTTGCACCGTAGGGCCAACGACGGACTGTCTCTGTGTTATCCGACCCCATCCGGGGTGGGGCGGCGCGACCCCCTTAGCGTAGAACAGCAGATAGCCCAGAACCGGGCGATGAAAGATATTTCAGATGAGTTTGATGTGCCGATTCACTCACACTCCTATGGAGGCGACATCGATTTTGCCTACCGCCATTTTCCGTTTGTACTAGGTCCCCGGCTTTCATTGGCCCATTGCACCGGCATAAGCGCCGAAGAGGTGAAGATTCTGGCCGACACCGGCACCTCCGTATGCAGCGGACCGAGCACTGGCTCATACATAAAGGCCCGTTGCCCGGTGGTGGAACTGATCGATGCCGGCTGTAACGTCAGTTTTTGCACTGATGCCAGCGCACCTGATCGTACGTATGATTTATTAGAAAAGTTACGTATAGGCGCGAGACTGCACCGTGTGCATTTTCACGATTCAGGGATTCTTCCGGCGGGAAAATTGCTGGAGATGGTAACTATCGATGCAGCCCGCGCCTTGAGCCTCGACGACCGCCTCGGATCGATAGAGGCTGGTAAACTGGCCGATCTGATTCTCGTGGACCTGCACAAACCCCATCTGTATCCGCGCTGGCACGAGCCCCTGCGGATGGTGTATCAGGCTTCCGGGCATGATGTGGATACGGTGATAGTAAACGGAAAGATCCTGATGGAAGGGCGCCGGGTTACTGCGCTCGATGAAGATAAAATCCTCAGCCGGGCGGCCGATGAGGCCTGGCTGGCTTTGAAACGGCTCGGATTCGAACGGGCCATCGAACTCCCGCAGAACCTGTGGGGTACTACCCATTATTAAGGAGCTACACATGCAACCACCAAAACTGCCGGACGGCAAAGCTGAAAAGCTGATAACCTTTATCTATTACAAAGACCTTCAGAAGGGAATGGATTTCTATGGAAAGGTGCTCGGGTTTCCACTCGCGATAGACCAGGGCTGGAGTAAAATCTACCGCATTTCGGAAGCCGGTTACGTAGGCGTAGTCGACGAAACCCGGGGCATGCACAAATGGCATGAAACCAAGACCCTGCAGATCTGTATCCGGGTTCCCGATGCCGATGAGTGGTACGAATACTGCAAGCGCATCGAAGTAACGAACCTCTCAGAGATGTTCCAGAGCGAGGAGCTGAAAATAAAAGCCTTCGTCTTCGATGATCCAGAGGGCTATCAGGTCGAAATTCAGGAATCGACTGAGAAATAAGAGCTTCTGTTTTTGATTGACTTATGCAATTTTTATGTTACAATGTAAAACAGTGTTCTACGATGTGGCATAATAAATAGTTCAGTTCACGGTGCCCTAGGTAATAGGTGTTCTGTGATAAAGATTTTAGATCTCTTAAAAAAGAGGGAGGATTAGATGAAAAAAATCTTTGTACTGGCTTTGGCAACGGTGATGCTGGTTTCAGCATTTTACGCGTTTGCCGGAGGGCAGCAGGAAGAGGCGCAGGGGCAAACAAAAACTCAAGCGTCAGAAGAAGAGGTAAAGGAAGTAGTTATTGCTCTACCCGGAGACGTAACAACTTGGAATCCGTACATGCGGAACGAGGTTATTTCGAACTCTATTCAGCGGCATGTGTTCGAAACACTGATTGGTGTCGAGAGTGACCTGAGCACTTCAGAAGGATTAGCTGTAGAATGGACAGCCAATGAAGATGCAAGTGTATGGACAATAAAACTGCGTGAGGGTGTGAAATTTCACGACGGAACCGATTTTAATGCGGAAGACGTCGTATTTTCTTTTGACTTCTGTAAGGCAGATGGCCGTGGTTGGGCCGATTCCATGGGTAATTTTGAGAGTTGGCGGGCAGTTGACGAGTATACTGTAGAAATCAAGACCATCATCCCCGATGTGCTCCTGCCGAGTCATTTACGCAATATCGCCATTATTAGTAAAGATGCCCATGAGGGCAAGGATCCTGAGAACCTTGAATCCGAGGTTGTGGGAACCGGTAAATACAAACTGGTAGAATATGTGAAAGACGGCCGGGTAGTACTCGAAAGAAATGAGAACTACTGGGGCGAAAAACCGGAGATTGAAAAGGTTATATTTCGGCCGATTCCGCAGGCGGGAACCAGAACTGCAAGTCTCCTGGCTGGAGAAGTTGATTTGATCAGTAACGTTCCTGTACGGGACGCCGACATGCTGCAGTCAAATAATAAGGTTGAAGTTGTAACCGAAGCTGGTATCAGCACAATGATGTTTGCCATGGCGCAGACCGAAGAAGACCCGAGCCCCAATGCCCAGATGCCGATTAAGTCGCCTGATGGTTCCAATCCACTGGCAGTCCGTGATGTTCGTAAGGCAATCATCCATGCGGTAAATGCAAACGAGATTATCGACCAGATTATGGGCGGATATGCATCTTTGGCTCCGACCCCTGTACCGGAAGGCTTTGTAGGGTACAACCCGGAACTTGATAAATATGAGTACAATCCTGAATTGGCCGAAGAGCTGCTCGATGCTGCGGGTTATCCCCGCCAGAGCAATGATGGATACAGGTTTGAGATTACCCTTGATGCACCCAATGACCGCTACATCAACGACGCTGCGATTGCAACCGCCGTTGCAGGTTACCTGGAAAAGGTGGGAATCAAATGTAATCCGAACCTCATGTCCCGGTCAGTATTCTGGGGCTACATTCGGACCCATGAAAGCTATAACTCACATTTTATTATGAGTGCCTGGTCCGAACCGAGTGCCGAAAGTGCACTGATTGCCAAAGACCTGCTTTACAGTACCTATCTCGACGGACCCAAGCGTGATGGTTGGGGCGGCGTCAATAGAGGCTACTATTCCAATGAAGAGATCGATCGGCTAATCGAAAAGGCACTTGCAACTGTTGATGTAGATGAGCGTGACAAAATCATGCAGAAGGTATGGGAAATTGCCTGGGATGATGCGGTTCTCTTCACCACACATAGTGAGGATGCCATCTATGCGACCAGCAAGAGAGTGAAATATTCACCACGCGTGGACCAGCATATTTTTGCCTGGGACCTCAGCATGGTTGAATAGAGGTTAATTATTAAGGAATCCCGGCTCTTCGGTAGAATCAGAAGGTTATGATTATCTGGAGAAGCCGGGATTTTTCTTTTATCCACCGCTAGTAAGTAGAGGCGAATAGTGTTAAAGTTTATTCTGAAGAGATTTTACCAGATGGTGCTGGTGTTACTGGTCGTTTCTCTAATTGTCTTTTTTATGACCAGCGTTATTGGCAACCCGGTTCACACAATGCTTCCTGAAAGGGCTTCCCAAGAGCAAGTCGATCAAGTTGTAGAGAAACTTGGCCTAGACAAGCCTTTGTATCACCAATATCTGATTTTTTTGGGTAACGCTTTGCAGGGGGATTTCGGAAGATCATACACCCACTTCCAGCCGGCTTTGCAACTGATTGCAAGCAGATTTCCAGCGACCCTGGAGATTGTCGTTGTAGCGATGCTATTGACTATAACAATAGGAATAAGCTTCGGGGTATATGCAGGTGCATACCCGAAAAGCAAAATCAGTAAGCTAATTATGGGCGGGTCGATTGCGGGAATTTCACTGCCTTCGTTCTGGGTCGGTATGATGCTGATTTTTTTCCTGAGCGTGAGATTGGGGTGGTTTCCGGTTTCCGGACGCGGGACGGTCGGCTCCATCCTAGGCATAAAGACCAGTTTGGCTACTATCGATGGGCTGCGGCATATTATTCTGCCTTCCATCACACTGGCTGGCATAAACATCGCTACTATAATCCGTCTCGTAAGAGCAGGGATGCTGGAGACAATGCGCCAGGATTATATCAAGTTCGCCAAGGCCAAGGGGGTCAGCCGTCGGGACGTACTGTTTAAGCATGCACTGAAGAACATTATGATCCCGGTAGTGACGATCTTCGGATTACAGTTAGGTGAGTTAATTGCTTTTACCACAATAACCGAGACGATCTATGCCTGGCCTGGAATGGGGAAACTGCTGATTGATGCAATTAATAACTTGGACAGACCGATTGTTTCGGCATATCTTTTGTTCGTTGCAGTCCTGTTTGTGGTAATCAATTTTGTAGTAGATATACTTTATACGCTCATAGATCCGAGAGTAGAACTGTAGGGGGTTCCATTGAAATTGCACCGCACTAGATTGCAGAAATTTTTACAATCAGAATTTTTGCATAACTATAAGAAGTCGCCAACAGCCATAATTGCATCGCTCATGATCCTGTGTGCTTTGCTTATAGCTATTTTCGGACCGTTTATTGTACCTCAGGATCCTTATTCGTTAGCGGGCCTGAGTCTTTCCAACGCATATCAGCCGCCGGTGTGGATCGAAGGCGGGGATTCCCAATTTGTATTGGGTACGGACCAGCAGGGACGCGATATGCTGAGCGCAATTGTGTACGGTAGCCGGGTTTCTCTCTTTATTGGTTTTGTGGGAGTCTTTTTTGCAGCCTTTATGGGCATAATTGTAGGATTGATTGCCGGGTATGTCGGCGGCCGGCTGGAGTCAATCATTATGCGTATTGCCGATATACAGCTTTCTTTTCCCAGCATGTTGATTGCGCTTTTTCTTATGACAACCTTCGGCAGGAGTATCTTGAATGTTCTGATAGCCCTGACGCTGATAGGCTGGGTAAGATACGCCCGAATTGTGCGAGGCGAAACCCTGACGGTGAAAAAGAAGGAATATATTGAAGCTTCCCGAGTAATCGGCTTCTCCAATATACGGATCATTTTCAAGCAAGTTTTGCCGAATGTACTCACTTCCGTAATTGTACTGTCAACGATTCAGGTCGGCTCTTTTATACTCATCGAGGCAACCCTCAGTTTCCTCGGCTTAGGGGTACCGGTTACACGACCTACCCTGGGTATGTTATGCAGTGAAGGGTTTGCTGTACTTTACAGCGGATTGTGGTGGGTGTCATTTTTTCCGGGACTGTACATTGTGTTTATTGTGTTCGGAATAAATCTATTAGGTGATTTTCTCAGAGATGAGTTGAATCCAAGGCTAAGATAGGTACGTGTAATGAGTGAGCAGCAAAAAATATTGGAAGTAAAGAACTTGAAAACCTACTTCCACACATATAAGGGCGTGGTCAAAGCGGTCGACTCGGTAAGTTTTGACCTGGAGCAGGGAGAGATTCTGGGAATTGTAGGAGAATCAGGCGGTGGAAAATCCGTCACGGGTTTTTCGCTTATTCGTCTCATTGATGAACCCGGATTGATCGAAGGTGGAGAAATCCTTTTCAAAGGGACCGATCTGTTAAAGAAACCCGAATCGTTCATGACTACGATCCGGGGGAAAGAAATCTCAATGATTTTTCAGGATCCGATGACATCCCTTAATCCGGTCTATACCATTGGAAAACAATTAGAAGAGGTGCTCATAATCCACACTTCTTTAACCCGGGAAGAGCGTCACAAGCGCTGCGTTGAGCTTCTGAAAAATGTTGGTATTCCGAATGCTGAAGAGAGACTGAATAACTATCCCCATCAGTTTAGCGGGGGAATGCGGCAAAGGGTGATTATTGCGATTGCACTCGCTTCGAACCCCGATCTGATAATTGCGGATGAACCGACTACAGCCCTCGATGTTACTATCCAGGCACAGATACTGAAATTGATGAAGCAGTTATCGGAAAAAACCGGCTCCGCGCTCATCCTTATTACCCACGATTTAGCGGTTATTTCTGAGCTGACCGACCGGGTGAATATTATGTACTGTGGAAAAATTGTAGAGACCGGGTATACACAGGATATTATTCATCATCCGGCCCATCCGTATACTGAGGGCCTGCTGAGCTCGATCCCGGATATCGATGCGGACCGCTCGCGTCTCAATACTATCCCGGGAATTGTCCCGAACATGTTCGAACTGCCGGACGGATGCAAGTTTGCTGAACGTTGTCCCAAGTGTCAGGATATTTGTTGGGAAAAAGAGCCCGAAAAAACGGAGCTTGGAGACAGACATGAGGTGTTTTGTTTCTTTCCACTTACAAGTGAGGCAGCCGAATGAGCAAGATAATCGAAATTAAAAACCTTGTACAGAATTTCAAACTCACAAAGGGTGTGATTGATGAACTGAAGTTCAAGAATGGTGGATTTGTACGCGAGAAAATTGTTGTAAATGCTGTCAATGATATTTCATTCGATATAGAAAAAGGAAGTGTCTGTAGTTTGGTCGGCGAATCCGGATGCGGTAAGTCGACTACTGCCAGAACAATTATCAAACTCATCGAACCGAAGAGCGGCAGTATTGTTTTTGAAGGCAAGGATATTACCAATTTGAATAGAGTAGAGATGCTCCCGATCCGAAAAGAGATACAGATGATTTTTCAGGATCCGTATGCATCGCTGAATCCCCGCAGCCGGGTAGTCGATATTATTGCAGAACCCATGCTGTTTCATAAAATTGAAACCAACCCCAAAGAGGCGGTTGAAAAGGCTACTGCTCTACTTCGCAGAGTCGGTATTAGACCGGAACAGGTCAATAGATACCCGCATCAGTTCAGCGGCGGGCAGCGGCAGCGAATTGGAATAGCCCGGGCATTATCGGTGAATCCGAAGTTTATCATTGCCGACGAGCCCGTGTCTGCGCTTGACGTATCGATACAAGCTCAGATACTCAATCTGATGATGGATTTGCAGGAGGAGTTCGGTTTCTCATATCTCTTTATTGCCCATAACCTTTCGGTAGTAAAGCACATCAGCGATAAAGTCGGGATAATGTATCTGGGCAAGATAGTTGAAATGGGAGACAAAAAAACCGTCTTTGCCAATCCAAAGCATCCGTATACCGAGGCGCTCTTGAACTCTATTCCGAAAATATCCGGAGATAACCTGGACAAAATGAAGCCGATTAAGGGCGAGATTCCTAATCCGATCAACCTGCCGAGCGGTTGTTTTTTTCACGAACGGTGCCCCTATGTGATGCCGATTTGTAAAAAGGAGTTTCCGAAAGAAACGCTTATCGAAGGAAACCATTCCGTGTATTGTCACTTGTTATCATAAATAATTTAAAAAGAAGAGAGGTGTAGAATGGAACCTGCGATTGCAACCCATGTAGATTCTCTGCGGCAGACCGCCGTTGATTTACAACGCGAATTGACTGCCCGGCCGTCAATCCCGCCGAATAATGGCGGGGACGGTGAACTTGCTCGGGCTGAGTACCTGCAGGCATGGTTTGAGCAACAAGACGGTATTCTTGTAGAACGTTTTGATGCTCCCGACGAACGTGTTACCTCAGGCGTACGTCCAAATCTAGTTGTCACTCTGCCGGGTGAAGACAGAAGCAAAAGTACCTGGATTATTGGTCATCTCGATATTGTTCCGCCCGGAGACCGGGGAGCCTGGAACTCAGATCCGCATGTGATGGTTGAAGATGATGGAAAACTGTTCGGCCGGGGCGTAGAGGATAATCAGCAGGGTGTTGTAGCGGGAATCGTAGCCGTGCTCGCCTTGCGAGATCTTAAACTTACTCCGAAAAACGATATGAAACTACTACTGGCGGCGGATGAGGAGTCGGGCTCTGACAAGGGTGTAAAGTTTCTGTTGGCTCAGCATCCCGGGCTATTCGGGCCGGAAGACGAGTTCATTGTGCCCGATGGGGGAGAACCCGACGGTTCTGCTATACAGATAGCCGAGAAGAACATATACATTCTCAAATTTACCACCACTGGAAAACAGACGCATGCCGCCCGGCCGGATACCGGTGTAAATGCATTTGTTGCCGGTTCAGAATTGGTAGTTGAGTTGAACGGCTTGAATGCCTACTTCAGCGAGATACGCGACGATAAGTTTACACCGCCCCTTTCAACCTTCGTCCCCACCCGTAAAGATCCTAATGTGAGTGCGGCTAATATCCTGCCCGGAGAGGACCGTTTTTCCATGGACTGCAGAATCCTGCCGCGCCTGGCCTTTGATAAGGTCGAAACACGGATTAATGAAATCTGCACAGGGATCGAGCATAAATATGGGGTAAAGATAGGCTGGGAGATTACAATACAAAAATCCACCGGCGAAACAGCCGAAGATGCACCGATTGTTTCTAAACTGCGAACTGCGGTTGAACACACCCGTAATATCAAGGTTCGAACTATTGGCATCGGGGGCGGCACCATTGCCGGAGATTTCCGGAAAGTCGGCCGAGATGCGGTTATGTGGGCTACTGTGGATGGAACTGCGCATATGCCCAACGAGTACTGCATTTTGGACAATTTGCTTGCAGATGCGAAGGTTTTTTGTGCTTATTGTTTACAATAGTTGTGATGTGTACAGCAGTGCCCTTCTCGGACACTGCTGATTTTTTTACTCTATGTTAAAAAATCCCAAATCGTCGAAATCCCGGTCGGTAATACGGAAAGAGTTGTGGACCGCCCAAAACCGGCGGGGTTGGTACAGATATACCCACGGAGCTTCGTTGTGCAGGATCCGATAGGCTTGTTGATACAGATTCCGGCGGGCTGTTGGGTCATCAGTGGCACTCGCCTGTGATATCAGGGAGTTCATTTCGTCGCTGTGGTACCCCTGCCACCATACGCCGCCGAAGCGGGAGTCGAGCTTTTCGTGCAGCACTTTATACGAGCTCAGAGGGCTCGAGTCGAAACAGAAAATGCCGTGCAGCTCTTTGGCGGTAATCTTTCTGGCATATTCGGAGCGGTCTTCGTGGAGCCTGACTTTTGCCTGCAGCCCGATCCTTTGGTAACAGTTTGCCAGAAAGCGGGCCAGCGCCGGTCCCTCCTCCGGAATGCTGGTGGGGGCGTGCACTTCCACTACAAAATCATTAGGTAAGCCGGCCTGCTGAAGCAGTTCGCGGGCTTTCTGTGGATCGTAGGGATACGGTCTCAGTTGGGGGTCCCGGGCAAAGTGGCGGTCAGAGAACGGCCCGTTCAGAGCTTTTCCGTGCCCGAAGGCGACTACGCTAATGAGACGCTCGGTATCAACTGCGTAATTCAGCGCCTGTCTCACACGAATATCATCAAAGGGCTGCGCCCGGCACTCGATAAAGAATATCACGCTCAAGCTGGTGTCCCATCCATAGACTATGGTTTCGCGGCTTTGAATAAGCTCATCGATGTGTTCGGTCGGCGGGTCCAGAGCCAGGTGTGCCTTACCCTGCATAATGTGGTTTGCACGATCAGCGGCCTCAGTAACGGCTTCGAAGGTGAGGCTTTGCGGCAGTTCTCGGTCGAAGGGTGCATCGGTTCTTCGTTCGAGACGGGCACTGGTCTCATCGTGTGCACTCAGTCGGTACCACCCGGCGCCGGCACCGTCCTGATAGCCATTCCAGCCCTTCGGCAGGATAGCCAAATCGGGTAACAGCTCTTCGAGATCGGCGATGGGCTGGGAATTCTTCAGCACGACAGTATAGCGGTCTTCGGGGTATATCTCTGCATTACCGAAGTACTCATTGTATGTTACCGTAAACAGCTGGCCGGCAACGCTGGGGTCGGCAGCCCTTTTTAGGCTGTACACAACGTCTTCGGCTGTGAGCTCTTTTCCGTTCTCGAAGCTTCTTCCCTTTTTAAGAGTAAATCGCCAGGTCTTGCCGGTGTCGCGTGAATCCCATTTTTCGGCGAGTACACCGTAACCGCGCGTACCGTCGTGGTGCAGCAGTCCCGGAAACAGGAGCCGGCGAATTACCAACAGGGCGTGCGCATCGGTACAGAGGTGCGGATCATCGATTTTTACATACGGCAGCAGTACCGTCACATTGTCTGTCATCGTTATCTCCTTGTGGCAATAGTATAACACAGCAAAGCCGTATTGTGGAATAACGATTCATTATATGGTTTCTTGTATGCCCAGTTCGCTGGCCATCTGTTTGCGAATGGAATCTATGAACTCTTTGTAGTTCTGGTTTTCTTCCCGAAGCCGTTTAATTTCATAGATCATCCAGCGGATATCTTCCTCTGCATTCTGTATGTCGTATTTCATTTCAGCATTTCGGTTGTACTTCAACCAGCACAACTGATTGCCCTGCCGTTTTTTTCGCTCCAGCAGTTCCTCTATTTCGCGCAGCCGATCTTTTTCCATAATTTTTCCCGCCAATAAATCATTTGTTATTGGAAGCCAGATCTTCCAGTACTCTTAGTATCTCCGGGAGTACCTGCTTTTTTCTAGAAAGTATATTGGGCAGGTCGAACCGGCCCGGTTTTTCCTGCTTGAATACCAATCGTTCCTCTGCTTCAGGGAAGGGGGTGGTAAAGAGCTTGCTGTGTTCATGCAGGACATTGGTTATCAGCAGCATCGTCCAGTCCAGCCCCTGCTCTTTCTGTATTTTATCCAGTGCATTCAGGTAGAGCTCCTCTACCTCGTCGATATTCTGAAAAGTGACCACTTCTACCTGGCCGATGCCGACCTTCCTTTTGAACTCTGAATACAGCTTGAAATCAGCCTTGATAACCTGTTGCGGATTCTCTTTGCCGAGCACCGCGGTATGACTAAAAATTTGTTCACCGTACGCTTCTATAGTGATTCCGGCTATATTCGCCAACTGCGCAGCGGCCCAGCGGTCTTGATTGGTCGCTGTCGGCGATTTGAGTATCACCGTATCCGAGAGCAGGCCGGCCAGCAGCACTTTGGCTGTGGTGGCATTGACCGGAACCCCCGACTGCAGGTAGTGCTGGTATACAATAGTACAGGTGCTGCCGACCGGCTTGGCAGCCACATATATAGGAGTGCGGGTTTTTTCAGCGGCCAAGCGGTGGTGGTCAATTATCTCCAGGATTTCTGCGTTTTCTATTCCGCGGATACTCTGGTCGGCTTCGTTGTGATCGACCATGATTACCTTTCGGCTGGGCCGGTCGATAAAACATCTGCGGGTGACTACTCCTACGAATCTCCTTTCGGTCTCCTGGTCATCCTCGGCGGAAAATACCGGCAGGCCGCGCAGATCAGAGTTCACCAGCATATTTTTGGCTTCATCAAAATGGTGGGCTTCGGTCAACAGGGGATATTCAGTGGACATAATGTTCTTCACTGGTGAGCTGAGGCGAAGCAGTCGTACCGTTTCGGCTGTGTCTGTGCGGGAGACAAATACGGTTCCCCGGTAGGTGCTGAAGTCGATCGATACCTCCTCCGGTTCGCGCACCCCGGTAAGCACAATGGCTGGAAACTGCTGTTCAATTGCATATTGCAGTATTTTTTCCCGTTGACCCACCACCAAAATCGGTTTGTCCGGCACTAGTGCCTTGATACGGTCGATGCTGGTTTCATACGGCATCGCTCCGATCATCACCGGAGCGGTAAACTCATGCCGGTCGCCCTGTTTATAGCAGAATCCGGACAGCACTTTATCGAAGTTATCGGTCCGAAAGGCGTAGCGTGGCCGTCCTCCAAGATGCTCTGAGATGAGAAAGTCGGAGATTTCGTTTACACTGACCAGCCCGGCGAATTTCGAATCCTGTTTTGAATCCGGCCCGAATACCGGAATTATGCTGATGTTGTAATCGTGGATTATCTTGACCGCATTCAA
>CAZAMY010000009.1:0-18033 GCA_964485995.1 uncultured Sediminispirochaeta sp. | reverse complement strand
AAGGACTCCGCGAGGTCCTCGACGACGCGAGCGGAGTAGACCATCTCGTCGTCGGTAAGGCGGCGGTAGGTGCTCCCTCCGCCACTGACTGTGCCCTCGTCATCCTGCACATAGACTCGCAGAAAATCGATATCGGCATCCGGCAGGACAAAAAAGCGGCCGTGGATGAAATCTTGCGGAGGGTGGAGCGACTCCTCTAATTGCCGGCTGCCGCGAAAGTGGAGCTCTTCCAGCTGGGCCGGGTCGTAGCGGGCGGCCAGGTGGTGTTCGGAGTTGGAACCTTCAAAACGGGCATAGCCGCCCAGGGAGTGCCGGGAGGCGGCCGGCACCGAGAACAGCCCGTAATCTCCATAGCCGATGTCGGTGTTGCCGAAGCGAGCCTCCTGCAGAAAATCGCCCTCTTGTCCGAAATAACCGAACAGGAAGGTTTCCAGTTGCTGCTCTTCGGTGATGGTTGTCTCGAAGAAGTAGCGGTCCATGTACCACAGTGAAAGGGTGAGCTGGGGAATTTGCTCGAACTTGAATCCGTCGGTAAAATCGGAAGGAACTGCCGGTTGAACCCCGCTGATGCCGTCGCCCCAGGTCACACCGGCGCCGCCCTGCAGCGAAGCGGTCCAGCTGCCTTCGAGAAAGAAGTCGACCTCGGCATCGTACAGGTCCGCAGAAAACAGAGCAGCCGGTGCCTCCTCCTCGGGAAGCGGGACCTCACGGGCGGCCAATGGGGTCAGCACTGTAAAGCTAATGAGGCAGAACATGAGTACAAAAAGTGGTGTCGCAAAGTGCCGAATCATCGTATAATTATTTTACACACAATAGATCATGTAAATCAGTTTTTTGACGAAATAATAAGAAATGGGCGACGAACAGGCAAAAGCGGAAGGGTTTGTCCGGCATCTACTGGAAAACCCTGCCCTGAGAAATCAAACACCTCTGCAAAAAGAAGAACAGCTGCTGGCTTTTCTCGAGCTCAATGCCCGGGCACTGTATCCGACACTGGCCTCCGGCCGGTTTTTTCCGGGTAAGGGCTGGCCGGAAATTAGATCTCTGCTTAGCAATGAACTCTTTAGAATTACCGACACAGCCCTGCAGGGGTATCTGCACAGACTCATCATTGAACAGCTGGAGATGTCTTTTACCGCTTTTCTCGGAGTTGCGAAGATACCGCAAGAAGAAATGAAAACCGAGCTGTGGAAATTGACCACACAGGTAGTTCATACTGCAACTGGACGCCGGGCCCTCACGGGCTGTTTTAACGCACTGGCGTATCGACTATCAGAGAAGTATATCGAGGAGATCTTTCAATCCCGCAATTACATCCGTTTCGAACTCGAGAAGGTACAGCAGCTCAAAATGAGCAAGGAGCAGCTGAAACAGATGATGAAGGTATCGCTGCTGATTCGTCCGGCAGTCTATTTGGTCAGCAGTGCCGCCACGGAGAGTCCCACTACCTTGTATCGACATAGAGGTAGTTTTCAGCCCGGCCTGGCTGAAAAGGTCACTCAGGGTTCGCACGGCATCTGCCGCATTTTCCCGAACCGGCCATCCGCAGCGGTGTCGAGAGCAATATCTCCTTTCTTGACAACTCGCGCATTGCGGCAACTGCCCGCCTGACGCTGGTACTGAGCAATCTGGCGCATGAGTACAAACCGAACATGCAGGTTGACCGCGGCGCTGCAAGCCCTGAAAAGAGCTGGTTCAGTATTGCCCGCAAGAATTACCGCTATTTCGGGTATGATATAAAAATGATCGACGAACTGTACAAAATTGCCGCAGAACAGGGATGGTAAAAGTGGAGCAGGGAAGAGTAAGAAATTTTTTTGAAAGCCTGGTGGTCTTTGCGATCGTTCTGGTGCTCGTACAGACCTTTTTGGAGGATCTTGCTCTGGTCGCCGGCTGGAATTGGAATGTCCGCAGGATACTGGTAATCACAGGGTTTGGCTTCGACCTGTTCTTTACCATCGAGTTTCTTATCCGCTTTTTTGCCGCCGCCTCACAGCGCCGGGCTGGTGAATACGTGTTTCATCAGAAGGGCTGGATAGACTTGCTGGCTTCTGTGCCGCTGCTCTTATTCAACAGTGGCCCGCTGATGGCGGCCATTTTTCTTGGGGGAGGCCGCTTCAGTGCCTTGGGAGGCGTGTTCAACATTCTCAAAGTTGCCAAGGCAATCCGGATTGCCAGGATTCGGCGACTGATGAGGGTATTGAAGGTATTCAAAAAGATCAAACACACCGGCTCGCGCATGGCGCAGCGGCATGTTGCCAGGATTACCTCCACTGCCGTCACCGTAACCGTGTTCACCATATTTCTGGTGAGTCTGGTTCAGCCCATGATTCAGACCGCCCCCGGAAGTGCAGAGCTGCAGAACACAACCGAAACTGAGCTCCTCAAAAGCTACGCGGAGCAGAGCAGTACTGAACTGGCTGCACAGCTCCCGACGCTGCTGATAATCAAATCAGGGGAAAATACCATTTATTCCAGATATGAAAACGAGGACTACCGGGCGGTCTTCGGTCCAACCGACTACACCTACCGGCAGATAGGAGATTACTCCTTCTTCCTGTCGATAAAACCGCAGCTCGCCGACCAGGCCCGGCAGAGTATGGCCTTTTTCATTCTGATCGTACTGATGGTGCTAACGTTTCTGATGATTTACAGCCCCCATTTTGCCCTCACGATAAGCGACCCCATTCACGTGATGCGGCGCGGCTTCGCCGAGACCGGGTATAATCTGGAAGTGGAAATACCCCGCCGGTATCGGAATGATGAGGTATACCGGCTGGCGGCGCTGTACAATCGCGAATATCTTCCCTTAAAAGAGCGGACGAAGCAGCAGGAGGAGCGCTTGCATAGCGACCTGAGCCTCGATACAATCACAGGTATCTTTGACGATGAAGAGTAACTATGGTTGTAAGTCTGATACAGTTTATTATATATCTACCCGATGCTACTAATCTGAAAGAGAAACGGCGGGTAGTCCAGTCGATTAAACAGCGGCTGCATACGAAATTTAAGCTCTCGGCGGCCGAAGTAGACCTCCATCAATCTACTACCTTTGCCCAGCTCGGAGCCGCATTGGTCAGCAATTCGAAAAAACACGGCGATGAGGTGATTCAGAAAGTTATTCTGTTTGTTGAGCAGGAAGTACCGGGCCGTGTTCAGGATATCGTTACTCACACGGAGTTTTATTCCTGATTACTCATTCCTCTCCATAGGCACATCTTCAGGGAAAAAGTACAGTTCCCCGATTTTATAGGTGTGCTGCGCGGAAAAATTGTGCCGAACCTCATGTTCTGCGGTCACTTTCAGCTCAAAGAAGTGCTGCAGCGGGGTAAAGCCTTCGGCTTCGAGGTACACCTCGAACGAGAAGGATCTCTGGTCCCCCACATTCTCAGCTTTTTCGGGATGGGGAAGGAAAGTAAAATGACCGCGGGTGCTCTCTACGATGAAGTAGGGATTTTGCCAGGTGTAGTCGATCATCGGTACCGGCTCGCTGTCGCGCAGCAGGCCGACATTTATATCCTGCAGTGGTTCAAATGTTGTGCCGTGCAGAATACGTCCGATCATGGCCGGAAAGTTGTACACTGGACCGGTGACGATCTCTTTGCGCTCTTCCGGTTCATTCATGTAATACGGCCGGCGGCGGGCATCTATTTTGCGCAGCCCCTCATTGACCAGGGCTACGATATCGGCGCTGGTTTGAAGCTGATCCTGATAATCGCTCTCGTAGTGTGCCAGACCGCGGCCGGAGATAATATACTCAGGCTTTATGCGGTTCAGGACATAGCAGGCTACATCTAGACGGCACTGATAGCAGTTTGCTAGAGGGAAACCGTTTTTTGCCTTTTCTTCGAACACTTCGTTTACGGTCTCAAAGACAAACTCTTCCATGCTGTTGTGTATATCCATAGACCGCTCCTTTACCCGTTAGTCAGAGTTACCACCTCTTTTACCGAATTGCAACATCGGTAAAAGTCAGACATGGTGTCTTTTAAACTATAGTAATTGAGGCCGGAAAAGTACACTTTACTAAAGAGAGAAATATTGATTGCATATTCATCTGCAAAAGTGCTCATGTAGCAGCCGTATTCGAAGCAGGTTTCGAATACTTCGGGCAGTTTGCTCTGTACGAACACCGCTAACTGCGGGCTGAAGGTGAGGTTGTACACCACCTCGAGAAAACGGTTCTCTTTCTCAATAAAGAACATTCCCTGGAGTCCGTTTGCATGCACGAATGCGGTGCTGTAACTCTCTTCCAGGCGCTCTTCATCGAAGAGCTCATACCCCAGTTCTTTGAACAGAACCTGTACTCGCCTTATTCTCTCTTTCATTATTTTAGAATATTTCATTCCGTTGCGTCCTTATGTCCACAATACGTGACTATCGGGTGAGATGCAAGTCATTTCGAGGTATCTTTTGACTGATCTTTTGTATAATTGAGGGCGTCGTATATATGCTCTCTGGTGTAGCGGTCGAGTGAGGAGAGTTGTGAAACAATCGGTTTTAACTGTGACCGTATGTTGGTTTTGTCATAGGGGCAGGGGGCTTTGGCAACCGGCATGCGGACCTCCCTGGCCAGCTTCTCAACGCGGGCTTCGCGTACCTCGCACATCGGGCGGATTACATGGAGTTTCCCTTCAAAAAACTCCTGCACCGGCTGCATAGATTCGAATTTAGCCCGAAAACAGAGGTTGATGAGCGTTGTTTCTACTATGTCATCCAGGTGATGGCCCATGGCAATAAGTTTGATATCGTGCTCCCGGGCGTATTCGAACAGAATTCTTCGGCGGTTACGGGAACAGAGATAGCAGTTGAACTCCCCCTTGAAGGTGGAGGAGAACATATGGGCGCGCGTGGTTTCAAAAGGAATATTCAATACCCTGAAAAACTCTTTCAGCTCGGCCATCTTGTCATCCGGAAGCGGATACTCGGCCCAGTCTATGTGCAGCGCTTTCAGTTCATAATCTATTGGCAGCCAGCGCTTGCGCAGGGCCAGGGCCAGACTGAGGGCAAGGGAGTCTTTTCCACCGGATACCGAGATGAGCACCGAGTCGTTTTCTCGAATCATTGAGTGATGGTTAATTCCGCGGCCGGTATGCTTCACGAAGCGGCGAACCCAGGGGGGAATTCTGCCCTCCATCAAATCGGATACTTCTATCATAGCAGACTGATCTGAGACTCCTTCACCCGGGTGCTGAGATCCGCCGGCAGATAGATTCTTACCTTGCGCAGCGAATCGGTAAATCCCTTTACCACCGGTCCGCTGAATACCGAGCCGGATTCTGTGAAGGGAATGAACTGATCCTGCTGATAAATCGGAAGATCGACCTCGAAGGAGATCGGTTCAGGGATGTCGATCAGAACCTCGTACGGCTGCACTGTCCGTTGAACCTGTGTACTGAGCTGTGCGGCAAGTTTCTCCTGTACCGAGTTGCGGTGCGGCAGATCGGTGAGATCAGTATGCGCACTGTTCTGCGGGTCGAAGGACTGTTCGTATGCGGTTTTGTACAGCTGCCGGTGCATCACCTGCTCGATCAGCTGAAACGGAGCATACGAGTCGGCCGGGAAGGTGCGGAAGAACTCCTCGTCGTCCAGCCAGTACAAATCCTGACTGGTGATTTTCTTTGAGATCATTCCCGAGTAGACGGCCTGCTTGATCATGGCGGTGGCAATTCTGACTGCGCGGTGCCAGTACACCGTGCGGTACATCTGATATTTTGAAAACAGAACATTCTCTACGGCCGTCACCCCGTCCTCCTCCAGAGCCACACCTTGACTCGGATGCGGCAGCATCTTGTGCAGAACGAACTGAGTATCCTGCATTCCGTATGGGACGCCGCAGAAAAAGGCGTCCCGGTTCAGATAATCCAGCTTGTCTGGGTCCAGGACCCCGGAAAGCAGTCTGCGGTAGAAGGGAACTTCAATATCCTCGGGAAGCTGCATATGTTCATCAACTATAGCCGCCACCACCTCCGGGCTGCAGCCGACCCACTCTCGCAGCGCCCCGGCAATCGGTTCACTGAGTACTGCCTCGGCGGTCAGCTGTTCATGCTCTTTCAGGGGCAGCTCCTTCAGCGAGTGGGCGAAGGGAAAATGGCCCAAATCGTGCAGCAGTGCTGCCGAAAGAAACGCTTTTACCCCTTCGAGTGTCAGGGGCAACTCATCGCTGCGTTCGAGCAGGGCCAGCAGCAGCATGCGGGAGAGGTGAAACACTCCCAGACTGTGATTCAGGCGGGTGTGCACCGCCCCCGGATACACGTGAAAGGCCGGACCAAGCTGTTTTATCCGTCCGAGCTTCTGAAATGATTCCAGCGCAACCAGCCGTTTCACCCCGGGAGAGAGGTAAATATGGTGCCACAGGGGATCGCGGATCGGTTCGGTATAATCGTGAATCAAATGGCGAAAAATCGAATTACGTATAGTAGGACTCATAGTAGTGGCTTAGTCTATCCACTCTTATTTCGATTGTCCAGAGTCTGGTCGGTTTTTAGAGTTTGACAAAATGGGTTCCATCGTATACCACTAATCTATAAGATGAAACTGATGAAGAGTTTATCGGCGTATACGGTGTTGATTCTCCTGGTACTGAGTGTCGGTGCGGGTGTGCTCTCGTCCTGCTCCGAGGAGAGAAGGACTGGCGAAGCCGAACAAGCTGCAGAAATCGCGGAGGAGCGGGCGCAAACCACTGCCAATACCGCCGATGATGAAGATCGCATTCAGAAGCCTGAAAGAACCCTGGTCTTTGGAGAAGAGACCGAGCAGACAGCGGAGCCCGAGGCGCCGGCGGAGATAGTCGAGGGGTCGGCGGTATTACGCAGAAACACCCCGTTTTTAGCGCAGGCGGCTGGCGTACAACAGTATCCCTCCGATCTGGTAATTGGAAAACTGGCTCCCTACGATGCGGTACAGCAGAATTCTCAGCAGAACGATGCCCGCAGCGTGCGCATTCTCGGACAGCGGTTCCTGGAGGCGGCGCTCGCCGAAAATATGGAGCAGCTGCAGCAGATGAGCTCCGAAAGCGGCCGGGATATTCTGCCTGCGCAGGTGGCCAATTGGAACACCGCGGGGGTTCAGATACTCGAGATCCGTATTGGCCAGGTTCGGTGGAACGATGCGGCTGCAGGGTTTGACTTTCGTATTATCGCCTCCCCCGGAAGAGCCGCCGGTAGTGCGGTATGTGTGTATGAAGGTGAGCAGTGGCGGGTTCAGGCCTTGGAGTGTGACTGCAGCAGCCTGCTTACAGAGTATGAACCGGCCGAGTACAGCGGTTTTCCAGAAAATTACGGATATTTCCAATATTAGGAGTATGTAGTATGGGAGAAAAAGTCGGAAGAATAGAACAGGAATATGTGCTCGGAGTGATCTGTGATCAGAATATGCCCATTGATATTCATGGAAAAGAGTACCAGGTAAGCGGAACTGCGGTGGATAGCGAAGATGATCAGCTGTTTATCAAATGCGATACTGACGAGGGAAAGCTCTTCTCCCGCGGCGAAACGGTACGGGTGTATTTTTCCTACTTCGGTCATACTATGATGTTCGAAACCAAAGTAACCCAACCGGGGTCGACCCTGCAGCTTGCAATTCCACCGGGGCTGGTCAAGAACCTCGAAAGGAAATTCGAACGGATTCCCAAACCCGAGGGATTGTCGATGAGTTTCGAATATGAGGACGTTACGGTAGAGCTGAGTTTTCCCCAATCAAGGGAATACCGTGAGGTAGATGAACCGCTTATTTCGGAATACTTCGATGCGGATGAAATCCAATCACTGGTGGAACAGTTTAGAGACAAGGCAGTCGGTTTTGCCGAACACAACAATATTGTAATGTTCCGCAACCGTGAGCCTTCCGGGTTCGAAGAAGAGCTTATCGCCGATACTGGCAAGAGTCTCTTTATTCCGCAGCTCGACCGGGGGCTTCCGGCAGAAGGGCAGGTGGTACAGCATCCGGTGGTATCGAAGGAGCTGTTCCCAGACCCCACCGAGCAGGAAGGCAGCTATCTGGGGATGAACCGACAGCAGGTAGAGGCTTATCTGCGGGAGAAAAGCTCATCGGGAACGTTCAGTGAGATCTACTCTCCGGTTGTCTATCTGCAGTATGTGGTCGGGTATGTGCATCTCTACAACACGCATAAGCGTAAGCGACCCTTCAACCTGGATACGCTTGATTTTGCCCTCGAATTCTCCTACGTACTGGCATACTCGCTGAAAGAGAGCGGCTATTTTCAGACTGAAAAAAAGGAGAAGCGGCACTTCGAGGCTGAAATAATCAATATTAGTGCATCGGGAATTCTCTTCTCGTATCCGACCGGAGAACTCACCAGGTCAATCGGAATATATACCGATCTCGATCTTCTGCTTCACATAGAAAAGCGGGCAATCCGGGTGAGCGGACGGGTAATGCGCCGTTACGAGGTAGAGGATATGACCTATTTTGGTCTGCAGTTCATGGAGATCCAGCCAGAAGATTTTCGCTTTTTGTTCGATCATGTATACGGCCGTCCGTTTACTGAGAAAGACGATCAACTGTGGGAAGGCGGGGCAAAACCCCCTAAGGTGGAGCTCTGAATCTACTCTATCTGCTCAGACAGTCGCAGATTTCAATTCTTCAAAAATTTGAACCAGCTTCCCGTAGGTTTCTTTGCCGTGCAGTGAGGAGAAGCCTATTATCTTTAATCCAACCGCTACCATTGGGCCATCTTCTTTGCCCCAGCGCACCTGAGTAATTATGTTAAAGGGATCGAGTCCAAGGTCCGGATGTGAAATGAGAGTAGTATGAACCTGTTCTCCCAAATCCGGAATTGAATCGGCAAAAATGTCGACCCGCAGGCCGGTCTCCGATAGATCGCGTACATACCCTATGATGTCGTAGAAGAGAAATACGGTTTTTGCATAAGACATTGCCCGATCAAATATTCTTCTGTTCTGCATAGACAGACCCCTTGTTCGACTCGATTCTGCGCGCGGAGGTGTGCAGTTCGATTACAGTACCGGCAGTTATTTCCGGATTCCATTCGACAGGTTCCTCATACGGATTGATAAAGGAGAGAGAAAAGTAGGGAAAGGTTTTGCGGGCTAAATAGAGGCCGAGTCCGAAACGCATGTACTCATGTGCCTGGCGATACTCCTCAAAATCTTCATTATGAATATCGATTTCATCGACTCGTGCAGTGATATCATAGGGGAGGGTATTAATATCGAATCCGCCTCCCCAGTCGCGCAGATAGATATTGAACCCTTCCTGTATTTCCTGGAATTTGAGCAGAATCGGTTCAGAACTGTTTTTTTCACGCTGGGCCCGCAGTGAGTTGTTCAAGAGTTCGAGGACTGAATAGGTTATGTGTTCGCTCGAAATCGGACAGCCGACAAATTTCACTGCATTCAACCTGGCAAGAATCTTCTGGAATGGAGTCTGCGGTGAAATTCGAAAGACCAGCTTTTTACATTTCGTGTTTTTATACTCGATGTATCTATCCATTTCCATACGCTTTTGCTTTACAATGTTCGATTCTACGTTAAAATAAACACGGATGATTAATATTACCATAGAAATCGACGGTGTGCATCAATTAATGAGAACCGATGCACATGTGGCCCAGACAATAACCGATGAAATCCACTCGCTGTTCCCGGCTCCCCTGTTTCAGGGAGAGGCCTCTAAAGGACCCTTCTACCGTTTCAGCTGTAACGAAGATGAACATCTGCTGTATAAAATTGTAGAAGTTCTAAAGGCACTGCACAAGATGCAGGCCGACTGGTCCGATGAAATTCCGGGTTTTTCGGTGCTGGTGCAGAAAAGCGGCGGACTCCTGCATAAAAGCCAAACTAAAAACGGTATCGGCAGTGAAATCCTCTTACTGCCCGAGGAAAACGGTATTTGGTGTACACCGGCAACCGCTGATATCATCAGTCACTTTGTTCACTTCAAGCAAATGGACAACTTTCTGAAAATAGTCGATTTTGAGCGTGAAACTCTAAACCCGCAGGATATCCCCGACCTCTTCGAGCCGGATGGCCTCTATGATCAGTTGCTTGATCTGGTTCTCGAGGTAGATGGAGGCCGACGAGCAATTCCGGTTATCTATGGGCAGCGATACAGCGGCAAGCGCTTACTGATACAGTCAGTTCTTGAAGCTATCGAGGCCGGTATGGGCGGGATCGATTGGTATCACATCGATTATGTGCCCGCTCTCGGATCGGCATTCTCATCTCTGCTGCACCGCATTGATGAAAAAGTACTTGCAGAGTTCGAATATCTGCTCACAAAAAAAGAGCTGCAGGTATGGGCCCATCTGCAGCCGCTGCGTTCCCTGAGTGTAAGCACCTGGGCTGCTGCGGATCTCAAGCTTATTTTTCAGCTCTACCTGAGGGCCTACGGCCGGCGAATGAAGCGTGAACTGCTGCCCCCGGTAGTGGTGATTCACGCCTTTGATCAGTATCCTCTCGAGGTTCAGAGCTTTCTTGCAGCTGAACTAGAGCGATTGCTGCACTCAGGAGAAGGTATACCGGTGGTTACCCTTCGCAAGGAGTCTGTGTACACCCCCGTGGAGGATGCCTTCGAAGCGGTGCATTTTGATATACGGGAGTGGCACGAGAAGCTGCAGGAACGTTTTGGTGTTAAGTTTGCCAGTCCTTATGCGGCCTTCGAATACGGAGGAGAGCCGCCTAAACGAAAGAATCTGTTTCATAAAGCTCCTGAGGAACTGCACGTTATCCTGTACACCTGCTACCGTTTGGAGGGCCTGTTTCCTAAATCGAGGCTCCTGGAGCTGTTCGGGCAAATAGGTGTCCGTTCCGATGTTGCCGAACAGAGCCTGTATCAGTTGATTGCATTGGGATATGTCAATGACGGCGAGTACTTTCTCCCGACTCGTCCGGTACTGCCCTCTGCAGTAAAGCAGAGTAAGGTGCTGGATCGAACTCGAACCAATTATATAATTGAACAATTTGTTGTTGCACATCTGAGCGAGCTCAATTTTTATGCAGTTGTGCAACTATCCAAAAAATTGGAGTTCACTGCCCAGAGTTTGAGCAAGATTGCCCACAGACTGGTAGAAGAGCTGCTTTCGGACACTGAGGTACCTCTTCAGCCTCTGATTGCAGCAGTGCCGGAGTGGCTGTCAAGCCGTGATACAGCGGGCCTTATGTGCATCGAACTGTTAGCCTGTCTCTGGGACGGAGCCCTGGATGCAGCTGCTGAATTATACCGTGAACTCTTCGGTCAAACTCAAGAACAGATGCCCCCGGAGAGCGAGGTGCCACAGGTGCTGTTTCTGTTTGCAGAAGGCGCTTACCTCTGGCGAAAGCGGGGAGAGTACCAGGTTGTTCTTTCAAAGGCTAAGCAGGCACTTCTGCAGGTGCAGGATCAGTCGTTCCCCGAGCTGGAGGCCAGAGCAACTCTGCTGCTCGGAAAGGTCATGCTCACGAACGGCCGCATGAGCGAGGCTGCCGAGTACTTCCGGCAGGCCCGTCAGAAAACCTTCGATACGCCCTTAACTGCCGCCGCCTGTGAGAGTACCGCCCTTACTGCTCTGACCCATTTTATCACCGGGGATTACTCTTTGGCATCTTCACATTCCCAGGCTGCCCAGCAGAAAGCCCGCGAAACGGGGCGTAGACGCTGGGAGCGCTACACTATGATGCTCCAAGCCCGTATCCAGTTCGAGCTGGGCCGCTACAGTGAAGCCCATCTTCTTTTTCAGGAGCTGCTCACCCATGATCGGCTCTATTTCGAGGGAGAGCGGCGCAATCTATTCACCGCCTGGCTGCTGCGTGCTCACATGTATCAGGGATTTATCCACACTGCCGAAGAGGTTTTGCAGAACCTGCCCGAGACCGGAGAGACTCTCTACTTTCAGGCGGAAGGTCATTTGCTGAACCGGAACATAGAGGAAGCCTACCGTTATGTTGCCGCAGCTATACAGCACCGTCAGACCTACGAACAGCATGATATTCTGCCGATAGTACATCTGGCCGGCGACGGATATGAGCCCTACGAAAACTTTGCTCTGAAGATACCGCGGGTCTACGATGTCCCCCTGCAGCTGCTGTATGCACTGGAGGGCTTTCTGCTGAATGAGCTGGGCAGAGGAGAGGAGTCGGAGGCTGCGTTTGAGCGCCTGTTTTCACAGGAGCGTCTAACCAGGCAGGATCCGTACCGCCATCTCTACTACTATTTCCGCACGATTACCCAGCCGGTGCACAGCGAAAAAGAGGAGCTGAACATGACCACCATGCTCAGTAAAGCCTTTCAAAGCCTGCAGAAAATCGCCGGCCGTATATCCGACCCTTCCGACCGGCGCAGCTATACCACTATGAATTACTGGAACTCGCGGCTGTTCGCCCTCAGTCGGCGGTATAAACTGGTGTAACTAAACGGGCAAATCTTTGTCCCCGGGCTGCAGTTCCGGCAGATCGAACTCATCCGGCAGCGGTACCGGCTTGCCTTCACTGTTCACACAGGCCCAGGTGAGGTCGGCGCTTGTCAGTTCGGTCCCGTCCCGGTACACAATTTGGCGGAAGACTCCGCTGAAACGTTTCCGTATGATCGATTCTGTAGTCACATAAATGTGGTCATTCAGAAAAGCCGGTGCTTTGTATTGTACCTCGATTTTAGCAACGAACAGACTCAGCCCTTTTGCAAGCAGGGCTTTGTAATCGAAACCGATCGCATTCAGAAAATCCATCCTGGCCGCTTCGAAGTAGTTCAGATAGGTGGCATTGTTCACATGCCGGTGCATGTCGAGTTCGTAGCTCCGTACCTGTGTCTTCCATGTATGTATCACTTGGCACCTCTTACTAATCATGGTGTTCAAAATATTTTTAACCATATTGACACAAAATGCAATCCGTTGGTATAGTCTTGAAGAAATCTGGTGGCGTAGCTCAGTCGGTAGAGCAAACGGCTCATATCCGTTTGGTCAGGGGTTCAAGTCCCTTCGCCACTACCAATTAAAGCCGTTTCTGTCTTTTCAGAGACGGCTTTTTTTTGTATAGTGTTGTAATGGAAAAGTTTAAAAAAGATACCCAGTTTTGGAAATTTGCCTTTTACGGCTTCGTAAAAAATCTTCGTTTTTTTGACCCATATCTCATCCTCTTTTTCAGGGAGGTGGGAATTAGTTATTTCCAGATCGGCGTGTTGTTCAGTATACGGGAGATCGCCACTAATCTACTCGAGATACCGACCGGCATCATTGCCGACTCATACGGCCGCCGCCGGGCTATGATGGCCGCCTTTGCGGTGTACATTCTCTCTTTCGCGGTCTTCTTTTTCTTTCCCGCCTTTGTGCCGTATATCGGGGCGATGCTGTTGTTTGCATTGGGCGAGGCGTTCAGAAGCGGAACCCATAAGGCCATGATCCTCGACTACATTACTCGTCACGGTATGGCCGACCTGAAGGTGCACTACTATGGTCACACCCGCAGCTGGTCGCAGCGCGGATCGGCGCTTTCGGCCTTGATTGCCGGCTTGATAGTCTTCATTCATGGTCAGTACCAGCAGGTATTTCTCTACAGTATAATTCCCTACATCATCGGATTCTTCCTGCTCAAGAGCTATCCCGGCTATCTCGATTTCAGCGAGGCCGCAGATACCCAAGCAGTAGCGTCTGCCACCGGCGAGGACCCTGAGGACCGCGATGAGGGCGAAAATGTAGGCAAGCGGATTAAGCGTGATCTACGGCAGTCGGTTCAGGCTACACTGCGCGATTTCCGTGATCTTCTCAAATATAAGCAGCTGCGCCGCCTGATGCTCAATTCAAGTGTGTATGACGGGATGTTCAAGACATCCAAAGATTATATTCAGCCGATTATGCGCAATCTCGCCCTCGGGCTTCCGGTCCTCGTGGCCCTGGGTGAACAAAAGCGGGTAGCCCTCGTTATCGGAGTATTGTATTTCTTTATATACATGCTGACCGCCGCGGTATCGCAGCGGTCCGGAAATGTATCGGAGAAGTTCAGCAGTCCGGAGACCGGCCTCAATAGTACCTATTTAGTATCTGTTTTGGTCGTGGTTGCCGTAGGTGTGAGTATGCGGTACAATGCTTCCCTGGCAGCAGTAGTTCTGTTTATCGGGTTTTATATACTGCAAAATCTTCGCAGGCCGATGACGGTGGGCTACGTAAGCGAGAAAATCAAGGGGACGGTAATGGCAACCGGTTTATCCACGGAAAGCCAGTTGAAGACTGTTGTGGTAGCAGTTGCCGCACCGATTTTCGGAGCACTGGTTGATCAGGTCGGATTAGGCTGGGCAATGTGCGCCTTAGCGGCACTTCCGCTGCTTCTCTATCCGCTGTTGCGGGTGCAGAAATGAACCGAGAGACGAATAAGGAATGAGGACAAATGACTGGTTTTTTTATTAAGAAGGCTTTTTTCGATGGATGGGACAATCTGCTTACCCTGGTTGCACTGAATGCCGGTTTTGTTCTGCTTATTATCCTGTTCTTGGCAGTGCCGATGATTACCGGTGGAAATGCGGTCCTGAGCATCTTTCTGCTGGTGGTGGTAATATACCTGTTCCATTTTTATGCCGGTGGTGTTTCATTGTTCATGGGAGATCTGACCTTCGACCGAGCGCCGGAGTTTAGAGAATTTTTCGCATATATTGCCTCTACCTGGAAGCTGGCCGCAGTGTTCGGAACCATCACGAATGTGCAGGTGCTGATTCTTATGATCGGCTTCCCTTTCTATCTTTCGCTGGGGGGAGTATTCGGTTTGGCTGCTCTGGCTATTTTGTTCTGGGTCTCCGTACTGTGGTGGTTGATTACCATCTGGATATTTCCGGTAAAGCGGCAGTTGAACACCGAGGTAAAAACTGTTCTGAAAAAGAGTGTGATTCTCTTTTTTGACAACCCCGGTTTTTCGGTATTCCTGGGAGTCTACAGTCTGTTCAATTTTGCCCTGTCAGTGGCCACCGCTTTTCTCATACCCGGAATTGCCTCGATTCTTTATTCCCATCAGATAGCTTTAAAGCTGCGGATGTTCAAGTACGATTATCTTGAAGAAAACCCCGGCAAGAGCCCTAAAGAGATTCCCTGGGGCGCTTTGCTGATGGAAGAGAAAGAGAAAGTAGGTCCGCGATCACTCAAGGGAATGATCTTTCCCTGGAAAGATTAGTCTGTGATGGCAATCGAAGTTGAAACTAAAGCCTGGGCTATGGAGCGGGTGGAAGAGATCCGCGCAATGCTGCGCGAGTGGGCCGAGTACCGCGGCGAGTTCGACAAACGGGATACCTATTTTTGCCTGCCTGGACAGAAACAATCGCTTTTCAGGATCCGCCGGGAGGCGCACGCCCACACTGTCACCTACAAGCATAAGCAGAGAAGTGCGGGCTTCGAGGTAAACCGGGAGCACGAGTTCACCGTCGGGAACGCGGATGAGTTTATTGCCTTTTCACGCTATATAGGCTATGAGGTGTGCATTGAGAAGCACAAACAGGGAGAACTTTTCGCATTCGGGGATGCAGGTATTGAACTCAGCCACATTGAGGGCTTAGGCTGGTTTGTAGAGATAGAAGTATTGGTTGAGGAACAATCGGAGGTTCAGGCAGCCCGCCGGAGGGTTGGAGAAGTACTGCAGAAGCTCGATATCTCTGAAGATAAAATCGAATCGCGTTATTACAACGAGATGTTACAAAATATCATTGATGAGGAACGGTAATGGGAATTATTGAAGTAAAGGATGTTTCGCTTTCGTTTGAAGAACACCAGATATTGCACAACTTGACAATCGACTTTTGGGAAGGACATATTCATGCGGTGGTCGGGCCCAACGGGGCCGGAAAGTCCACCCTGGCACATACCATCATGGGATTGCCGGATTACCGCGCGCATACCGGTGATATTCTTTTTAATGGCACATCTATCAAAAACCGCTCTATAGATGAGCGGGCAAAATTGGGCATTACCCTGGCCTGGCAGGAGCCGGCTCGTTTCAACGGTATTGAGGTGCGTGAGTTTATCCGACGGGCGGCTGAAAAGAGCGGCAGTGAGAAAACCCCGGAAGAGGTGATGGAGATGGTAGGCCTCGACCCCGAACGTTACCTGGTGCGGGACGTCGACACTACCCTCAGCGGCGGTGAGAGAAAGCGGATCGAACTGGCCTCCATAGTGGCGATGCAGCCCAAGGTGGTTCTGATGGATGAGCCCGACTCCGGGGTCGATATCGATGCCATTCAGGCTATTTTCCAAGTGCTGGAATCGTTAAAAGAGCAAGGCACCACCGTTATTATGATTACCCATTCGGCGGAGGTGCTGAAGCACGCCGATCACGCCTTTCTGCTCTGCAACGGCGAACTGGTAAGTAAAGGGACCGTCGATCAGCTGAGTTCCTACTTCGAGCGCAAGTGTATCACCTGTACTCATAAAAATGTTCCCGATGAAGAGGTGATGGTATGAGCAAGCAGGCAGCAATCGATACACTCCTTTCAACCATCAATATGCATCGCCACGATTTCGGTGATAATACCGCCCATGTGGAGATCCACGGCAACCATGTGCTCAACACTACTTTGGTAGACGGTCTGAAGGTTGAAGCGCAGGAAACCGAGCGGGGTGTCGATGTAGATATCCTGGTGGAAGCCGGAACAGTAATCGAGGAGCCGGTGTACTTCTGCTTCGGAATGCTCGAAAACGGTTTGCAGCACATCCGTATGAATGTGCGCTTCGGGAAACACGCCAAAGCACATTTTATCTCCCACTGCAGTTTTTCGAACGCCGACGAGGTCGAACACATTATGGATGCGAATATCCATCTGGAGGAGGGGGCCGAATATACCTACTTCGAGCGCCATGTGCACAGTATGGATAAGGGCATAAAAGTGATCCCGAAAGCCAAAGTGACCCTCGATGCCCACAGCCGCTTCTCCACCGAGTTCGAGTTGATAAAGGGACGGGTCGGGCTGATAGATATCGACTACGAGGCCGAATGCGGACCCTATTCGGTCCTGGAACTGCTGTCCCGGATAAGCGGCCGGCAGGACGATGTAATCAGAATCAGAGAAGCCGGAAATTTATCCGGCGAGTATTCCCGGGGGGTACTCACCAGCAATATCGCGGTTCGTGACCATGCAACCGCTGAAATCTACAACGAGCTTACAGCCACTGCCGAGGGCGCCGCCGGCCACGTCGACTGTAACGAAATCGTGCAGGACCAGGCCCATGCCAAAGCCATCCCCATTGTTGATGTGCGCCACCCCAAAGCCCATGTAACCCATGAGGCGGCCATCGGTTCGGTGGACTCTAAGCAGCTGCAGACGCTCATGTCCCGCGGCCTCTCGGAGGACGAAGCGGTCGAGATGATTATTCAAGGGCTGCTGCGCAAGTAAGCTATCCGGCAGCGCCGTCTGCTTCAGCTTCCCTCCGGAGCGGTAATTTCGCCGGCTTTCTGCAATCCGAATTTGGTAAGAATAGGGCCAATCAGTTCAAAAAAGATACAGGTAGCGGTGACGGTAGTAATAACCGTACTGCCGATCTCGGCCCCCCACTCGCCCAGAGGTGTAAACTCGTGTTTGACGATGAGGGCCAGTCCAATGGCCACCCCGGCCTGACTGAGAATCCCGAGTCCCAGGTATTTGCGGATCTTCGCTTCGGCCCTGCCTATAGCGGCTCCAATCGATGCCCCCCCGGCCAAACCGATAGTGCGGCTGACAATATAGATGACACCCAATAGTCCCAGTGAGGGCAGAGCGGCCACATGCAGGTTAGCGCCGGCCAGCACGAAAAAGAGCACGAACAGCAGCGGCATCACGTTCGAGAGTTCGTCTTCGATTTTCTTGATAAGGCTGTTGGCCTGGGTATTCACGATGAAAAACCCGAGCACCATGTTGGTCAGTATAAGCGACAGGTGCAGCGGTCCGCTGAGCCCCGATACAATCAAAACCGTAGCGAACAGCAGGATAAACAGATCGCGCCGGCTGCTGAGTTTACGGGCCAGAAAGACAAACGCCAACCCTGTCAGCACACCAACCAGCAGGCTCAAACCTACCTCGAACATCGGGGGGGTAATGAGCTTCAGAAAACTCTCCTGGTGGGCTCCGGTG
>CAZAMY010000008.1:0-18052 GCA_964485995.1 uncultured Sediminispirochaeta sp. | reverse complement strand
TGTAAGATTAGTGTATGAAGGGATTTTTACGACACATCATCTGGCTGATGCGGGGCGTGACGGTATTCGCCCTGGTCGGCCGCAGCGGAACCGGAAAAAGTTTTCGAGCAAAACTTGTAGCCCAGAAATTCGGAATAGACCTCATCATCGACGACGGTCTACTCATTCGCGACCAAAAGATAATTGCCGGCCGTTCGGCAAAGCGGGAAAAGGTGTATCTTACAGCAATAAAAACCGCTCTGTTCACCAACGAAGCTCATTGTAAAGAGGTGCGCCATTCGCTAGATAAAGAGAAGTTCAAACGCGTTCTCATTTTAGGAACTTCCGAGAAAATGGTTCGGAAAATAACGCACAGGCTCAAGCTACCCTCTCCCTCCAAAGTAATAAACATAGAGGAGATTGCCAGTAAAGAGGATATCGAGACTGCAATTCTCAGCCGGAAAAATGAAGGCAAGCATGTAATTCCGGTTCCGACTATCGAAATCCACCGTAATTATCCGCAGTTCGTCTACGATTCGGTTAAGGTGTTTTTAAAGCGAAGTGTGACTCTTCTGCCCCGGAAAGAAAAGGTGTTCGAAAAAACGGTGGTGCAGCCGGAGTTCGGTAAAAAGGGCCGGGTAACTATTTCCGAATCCGCACTTACGCAGATGGTGCTGCACTGCGTAGACGAATACGATGATACAATCGCTGTTCACAAAATCTCAGTAACCCAGGAACCCGGGGGGTATTATCTGGCACTCAACATTCACGTGCCCTTCGGTGTGCAGTTATCCGGTACAATCCATTCGCTGCGCGACTACATTATAGAGAGTCTCGAGCATTACGGCGGTATTCATGTGCGAAAGGTAGATATCAAAGTGGACAAGCTACATTAGGGAGGACTCGATTTTTTAGGGTCAACTGCCGATATTCTTAAAGTAAATGGGGGTAAAATCATGAATAGAATGCAAAAACCGGTACTCTTCTGTCTCATCCTGCTGTTGTTACTTTCCGCGACAGCGGTGTACAGCCAGAGTACGTATAGTTATCGAAGCGAACATTATTCGGTGACCACTCAAGTCAATCAGGATTTCACTGAAGATACGGCTGCATTTATGGAGGCCTTTTTCGATTTATATACCAGTTATCTTCACTTTGATCCTGAAGAGATCGAACAAGCAATGAAGGTGCGGATCTTTAACTCCAAAGAGTCCTACGACAGCTTTCTGCAGAATGTCCTCGGAGAAACCCGCAGTTCATTTGTGTTTCTCCACTACAGCGATCCGAAGAAAAGTGAACTGGTAGGATACAGTATTGATGATCAGACGGCCTTCCATAAAAAGCTTATTCATCACGGTTTTACACAATATATAAAAACCTTTATTCCGAATCCGCCGCTGTGGATTCAGAAGGGTTTTGCCGTCTATTTCGAAAACAGCACCTACGACTCAGAAAAAAATACAGCAGTCTATCATCCGAACCATGCCTGGGTTCCGGCTCTCCGCGAGAAACTACGCCAGGATGCTTCGCTCAGCGATCCTGAGGTCTTTATTCCGGTCAGCAATCTTCTGTTCATAGACCAGGAAACTGCCGGAAACAACATCGAGGCGTTTTACGCGCAGGTGTGGGGAATAGTGCATTTTCTGATCCACAGTGAAAAGAAAGCGTACAACCGTCTGATATGGGACGCACTATCTGCCCTCGATCCGCAGGAAACTATGCGGGCCAATGAAAACCGGGTTGTAGATATGGCCTTTGAATGGGTGAACAAGGATGTACTCGTATCAGATTTTGTAGGCTTCATGCAAGCGCTCAAAACATTTCCGGATCTGATTCAGATGGGGATTGACGCCTACGCCAAAGGCGACTACCAGCAGGCCGAGAAAGCCTTTACCGATGCCAAATCGCTGCGCACCGACCATTACGTGCCGGATTACTATCTGGGTCTGATCGCCTACAACCGCGGCGAGTTTTCTATGGCCGAATACTATTACCTGTCAGCGGTGAAAAAAGACGGGAATTCAGATTTGCTGTATTATGCCCTCGGTGTAAATGCAATGGCAGACAACCGCCTGGAGGACAGCAGCTTCTATCTTGAACAAGCAGTAGAGAACGAGGGACCGTACTCCGACAAAGCTTCAAAACTCATCGATGAGGTCAAATCTCGTAGTGACGAAGCCGCTATGTAGAGCTGCCGGCGGCGAGCCATAGGGGACCAGCCCCGCGGATCAGGCTGCCTGCGCTTAGATACCCCTATTTGCGGCGATGCTTTTGCGGGTGTTTACGACGGCGTTTCTGTCCGGAAGGATGGGGGCGCCGTTTTTTTATGATATGCGGGGGAGTCTGTATTCCCTGTTCCCTGAACAGCCAGACCACGGCCATCTCGACCTCCTGGTTCGGAGGAGTCAGAGGATCAATAAGACGCTTGATTTCCTTGAACATATCCTGAAACAGAAAGGTGGTATTCTCCCACTCTTCGGGGAACATGCAGACCCCTTCAACCAGGGCCGCGATCAGCCGGCCGCGCCGACTCTCGCCCTTCTCTTTTACGCGGCGGTCTACACGTTCGAGACTCTCAAAGAACTCCTCCCGCTCCGTCCCCTGCTTGTCTTTCACCAAAGTATCGATTACCGGCAGGAAGCGCTCGAAAAGCCGGTACTGAATCATCGACCGGATAATCTTTGCAGAGTGCCCCGATTCGATAATCTTGAACATCTCCTCGGTCAACCGTGAAGGGGGACAGCGCTCCAGTTCGACGGAGTGCTTCTTTATGCTGCGCCGAATCCGCCAGGGAAGTTTGAATCCGTGCTGGGCGGAATACTTCACCGCTCTTATCATTCTGACCGGATCTTCGATAAAAGTAGAGCCAAGCGGGATAAGAGAACGCATTTTACGCTTTTTTATATCTACGTACCCTTCGACAAAATCGAAGAGGTCTTCATTAATCGGATCGTAATAGAGTGCATTGATTGAAAAATCGCGACGGTGCACATCCTCTTCCATCGTTCCGTACACGTTATTGTCATACTCTTCAGGGTTCACGATTTCATCATCCCGCAGGGCCCTGAAGGTTGAAACTTCGATAATTTTTCCGGGAAAGTGGACGTGAACCAGACGAAACCTCCGGCCAATAACCCTGGCATTGCGGAACAGTTTCTTTATCTCGTTCGGTTTTGCTGCGGTGACGATGTCGAAATCTTTGGGATAGCGGTCGATCAGCAGGTCGCGCACAGCTCCGCCGACCAGGTAGGCCTCGAAACCATTCTCACTCAAGCGTTTTATTACTTTCAGTGCATCGTTATCAATTCTGTTTTTGTCAATCTTGTGTTCGCGGGCTGCGTAAATTTTTGCAACCGGTTTTGCCTTGTTCCCTTGTGCTCCGTATCTTACTCTCAATGTTAATCTCGCCTCAGTACTCGGTTGAAGTATGTATATCTTTTAGTCTACTATATTAGGTACTTGTCTCTAACTTTGCAAGAGGATAGCTGAGCACAGAGGCAATTCTCATTTTGAATTAAGGAGAAACGGATGCAAATTGAGCCCAAAATATTGAAAGGCTTCAGAGATTTCCTGCCCCAGGAAGCAGCCGCACGTAAACGCATACAGCACACTTTAGAAACGATATTCGAATCATTTGGTTTTCAACCGATCGATACCCCGGTCTTGGAATATACTGAAGTTCTGCTCGGTAAAGGCGGTGGTGAAACCGACAAACAGATGTACCGTTTTCATGATCAGGGCGACCGCGATGTAGCCATGCGCTTCGATTTGACAGTCCCTTTTGCCCGCTTTATGGCCCGCAACGAGAACGAGCTGCAGATTCCCTTCAAGCGTTATCACATTGACAAGGTGTGGCGCGGAGAAAACACCCAGCGCGGCCGTTATCGAGAGTTTACGCAGTGCGATTTCGACATCGTCGGAACCGACAGTCTGTCGGCCGATTTCGAAATCCTGCTAATGATGTACCGCTCTTTCGAAGCTCTCGGGATAAGCGACATCACCATCAAACTCAATCACCGCGGCATATTCAACCGCTTCCTGGATACATACGGCATCAAGGAAAAATCTACCGAAATAATGCGGGCAATCGACAAGCTCTCGAAAATTGGGCCCGATCAGGTTCGCGATCTGCTCGCGGCTGAGGTAGGAGCGGATACGGCAGATAAAATCTTGACCTACATTCAGCCAAAGGACAATTATCTCGACACCCTCGATATGATTACCGACCTCTCCGGTGGAGAGTCCGAAGAGAGTCGCCGCATGCGCGACCTGCAGGCAGGCTTTCGATCTCTGAAAATCGAGGACCGGTTTGTGCTCGATTCTTCAATAATGCGGGGGCTGGACTACTACACCGGCATCGTATATGAAACCTTCTTCAACGAGCTGCCGGAAATCGGCTCGGTCTGCTCCGGAGGTCGCTATAACGATCTGGCATCCCTCTATACCAAAACGCATCTGCCAGGGGTGGGCTCATCAATCGGCTTGGACAGACTCATGGCAGCTCTGGAAGAGCTGGGACGCAGCCGACTGGATACCGGGGCGGCGGATGTGGCGGTGTTTTGTCTCGATGCGGGGCTTACCGCATACTACCACTCCCTGGCCGAGGAGTTTCGTGCAGCCGGACTCAAGGTTGATGTATTTTACGAGAAACAGAAGATGGGACGGCAGTTCAAAACCGCCGAAAAAAAGGGCATACCGATCGCATTAATATGCGGAGAAGATGAACGGGCCAATGCAACCATTACAATGAAGGATCTGACCGCCCGTGAAAACTACAACCAGATCAGTCTGCAGGAAGCAGTGAGCGCCGCCCGTAAGATTGTGGACGGGCTCAGCTCGGAGGGTGATTAGGTGAATTATGCGGCCTGAAGAACTTCCGGTATACCAGCAGCGTGAAAAAATTCTCCGGGAAGTCGAGCAGAACCAGGTAATTGTGGTCGAGAGCCCAACCGGTTCGGGCAAGACTACGCAGCTCCTCCTCATTCTGTACCGCGCCGGTTTCGGACAGGATGGAATAATCGGGGTTACACAGCCCCGCAGGATCGCCGCAGTCTCGGTTAGTGAGTACATTGCGAATCAAATTGGCGACAAGGTTCCGGGAATGGTCGGCTACAAAATGCGGTTCGAGGACCAGACCATCCCGGATACCCGCATCAAAATCATGACTGATGGTATCCTGCTGCAGGAGCTGAAAGCGGACAACATGCTCTCAGCCTATTCCGTTATTATGGTCGACGAGGCCCATGAACGCAGTCTGAATATAGATTTCATTTTAGGCCTGCTGAAACAGATTATAGAGTCCCGGCCCGACTTCAAAGTGATCATCTCCTCCGCTACGATTAATGCGGAAATATTTTCTACCTACTTCAACGGCTGTCCGATTGTTCACATCGAAAGCCAGATGTATCCGGTCCAGGTTATTTACGATGCACCTCCCCAGGTCTCGAAAGAGGACGCACTGCAGGACAAAATAGAGGACATCGTGGTACGGACTGTAGAGAGCGGCCGTACCGGCGATTTTCTCATTTTTTTATCCGGAGAAAAGCCGATTAAGGAGTGCCTGGCGCGTGTAGCGGGCTGCTCGGTTAATAAGCGGCTGCATCTGCTTCCCCTTTACGGCCGGCTCTCGAAAGAGGAGCAGGAGCGGGTCTTCGATCCTCCGCCGGAGGGAAAGTCCAAGGTAGTAATTTCTACCAACATCGCCGAGACGAGTGTAACCATCGACGGCATCACTACGGTTATAGACTCCGGACTGGCAAAGATGAACTACTACAATCCCAAGACTTACACCTCTTCACTCATAGAGGGTCCGATTTCAAAGGCAAGCTGTAACCAGAGAAAGGGACGCGCCGGCAGAACTCAACCAGGAGTATGTTACCGGCTCTATTCAAAAAAGGATTTCGACCATCGAGATCTGTTTACGCTGGAAGAGATCTACCGGACCGATCTCTCTGAAGTGGTTCTGCGGATGGCCGAACTCGGTATATACGATGTGGAGGATTTCGATTTTATTTCGCCTCCCGGTTCACAGGGAATTATCGGTGCACTCGAAACCCTCCTCCTGCTCGATGCCATTAATCACGACCGCGAACTGACGGAAATCGGAAAAATGATGGTGGAGTTTCCGCTTATTCCGCGGCATTCACGGATGATTGTGGAAGCGATCCGCCGCTATCCCGACGTGCTCGAAGAGGTAGTAATAGCGAGTGCATTTCTCTCCACCCATACCCCGTTTCTGCTGCCCCCGGGAGACGAGTTGGAGGCCCGCCACGCGCATCACCACTTCAGCGACCCCGCCGGCGACTTCGTGAGCTACCTCAATCTTTTCAGGGCATTTTTAAAGCAGAGAGACAGCAAGCACAGGGAAAATTTCTGTACACAGTACTACCTCGACCTGAAAGTAATGAGCGAGATCGTAAACATCAAACAGCAGCTCGAGGAGATAGTGTCCGACATGGGCATACCAATCTCCTCCGGCGGCAGTACCAAGGATTATCTCTGTGCTGTCTCAGCCGGCCTGATTCAGTTCGTTTGCGAGCGCTCAGGAAGACTGCCTACCGCAGCCTTACAGCCGACAGAATTCAAATTCATCCGGGATCGGTCATGTTCCGAGAGGCTCCCCCGTATATTGTAGCCGGTGAAATCGTGCGGACCAGCCGTATGTTCGCCCGCTCGGTATCTCCACTCAACCGTCAGTGGCTTCCGGAAATTTCCGAGGAGCTGGCCGCGGAGTTCAGTGCTGCAAGCGGTTCCAGAGGGCCCGGCGGTACTTCCGCAGCGCGGCAAAGGGGACGCCGCGCAAAAAAGGAGCCCCCTGCCCGCGATACTACCTGGGAAATCCATATGGGTGGAGAGACCTTCCAACTGGAACCGTATAAGAAGAATAAGAAGATGGCGGTACTCCCCTGGGAGAAAATCAGAAAGGTGGTTGATCACACCCCCGAGCAGGAGCTGAAAATTCACGAACGGCTGCGTGGCAAAATAGTATATCAGGGGTATGATATCCATCCCGGTGATCAGCTCGGCAGTATCCTAAAAATCGTACCCTATATAAATCCCGAACAGGATATGCGTGAGAAACCGTCCAGACGCGGCAGCTTCTCCACCTCTACCGACTTGCCGCAGCTCTGTGGTGAACTCGAAAAAATTCTCAAGCTTACGCGCAGTCGCAAGAAGAGTAAAACCCTTGGCTTCCTGACCCTCGATACAGATGGAACCGGCAACTACTGGCTGAAGGTAATTAGAAGTTTCCATACGGCTGTGGATGTAAGTCTCTCGAGTCTCGAGGTCCTGGCGGATGAACTGAATGATTCTGTGGATAAACAGCATATCGAGAAGGTAAACCGGGTGTATCGGCGTTTATCAGAGATTTATGAGAATTACTAAACGGAAAGATCCTCGGTGAGGCTCCTCAGTACGAGCTCGCGATCAGCTATCTGATAGCTGGTTTGGGCATGGCCGCTCTGCAGGATAAAACGGACCCGGCCGGATTTTTTCTTTTTATCTTTTTCCATTGCTTCCAGGATCAACTCTGCATCAGATTTCCGGGGCCCGGTGCTATAGCCGTAAGCGTTCAGCAGCTCAAACACCTGTTCGGCATATGCCTTTGAAGTGAGTCCGAGCATCCACCCTAGAATCACTGCCCGGCCCATACCCCACGCCACCGCTTCACCGTGGCTCCACGTGTTGAGACCGCCGATAGACTCCAGCGCATGGCCGAAGGTGTGTCCCAGGTTCAAGTGCCCGCGCACATCTAAATCGTAGGGATCCTGCTCGATATACCACTGTTTTACCAGCTGCGAGCGGTAAATTATATCACTCAACAACTCCGGATCACGGGCAAGGATTCTCTCTTTCTCGTTTTGGAGGATCTCCAGCAGCTCAGTGTCACGCAAAAGCGCATGCTTGATTACTTCGGCAAGGCCGCTCAGGTATTCCCGTTCGGGCAGATTGCCGAGCACCTCGGGATAGATACGTATTTCTTTTGCCGGATAAAAGCTTCCGAGTATATTTTTATACCCCTTAAAATCTATGCCGGTTTTGCCACCTAAAGCCGCATCCACCATCGAGAGCAGAGTTGTGGGAACCAGAATCAATGGCACTCCGCGCATGTAGATGGATGCCGCAAAGGCAGTGATATCACAGACCACCCCTCCCCCCACTGCGATAAAATGGGTGTCACGGGTTGCCCCGACCGATAGCGCCCAATCGGCAATTTTTAGCAGCAGCTCGGAGCTTTTGTATTCCTCACCGGCCGGCAGAACGTAAAAGGGGCAATTGGTCTCTGGAAACAGAGTAACTGTATTTGCATCATATATAACTACGGCAGACGGGCTCCGGTTTGCCGACTCGGAATCGCGGGATCTGTCGGGGATATCGTATCCGCTTGTAGTTTCGGGAAACTCTACTCGAGAAGATCTATGTGCAAGCTGGATAGATATGCTCTTCATGCAACCGGTGCTTATTCTCCCAAGTTGCGAACGATAGTACGAATAAACGGATCAATTATAGAGTAATACCGTTTGTTGCCTTGTACTTCTGAAGCAACAATGCCTTTGTCCTTCAGCACTGCAAGGTGTTGGGACACAACCGGCTGTGACTGGTTCAAGAGTCTCCACAGTTCGGTGACGCAGGCTTCCTCCTGCTCGATCAAACAGAGGAGTTTCAGTCTTACGGGATGTCCACACACCTTCAATCTCTCGGCGTATGTTTCAATCATTGCATCTGAACAACATGTATTTTCTACCATACCGGTAATACATTACACGGTATATAATTTTTTTTCAAGCGAAAATATATAAAAAATGCACGATATGTAACACGCTTGAAAGAGTCGCAGTTATTGTTTTACTATACAGCTCTATGGAAAAGATATATCTTGATTGGGCCGCTACCACCCCTATGGACCCGAATGTAGCCCCCGACATGGTCGATATGTACCTGCACACCTCCGCTAATCCTTCCTCAACCCATGCCCCCGGCCGAAAAGCTCATAAAGTACTCGCGGAGACCCGCGAGTCATGCGCCTCTCTGTTGAAGGTTGACCATAAACAGCTCGTTTTTACTTCCGGAGGCACCGAATCGAATTCCCTGCCGCTGGTATCATTGATCAGACAAAAATCGAGCGGCGAAATTCTTCTGTCAAAAATAGAGCATGCTGCAGTGTACGAACTGAGCAGCCTGTTTCGTGAACTCGGCTACCAGGTCAAAGAGGTGGCTCCGGATGAAAACGGGATAATTCAGCCTTCAGCTGTGCGCAGACAGTTGAGCCGGGAAACCATCGCGGTGGCTGTAATGCTCGTAAACAACGAAGTCGGCAGCATCCAGCCTATTGCTGAGATATCCCGGGAAATTCGCAGTTTCGAGAAGGAACAGAACACCCGTATCCATTTGCACTGCGACGCTGTGCAGGCGCTGGGAAAGCTGCCGATAGAACCGCTGCAGCTCGGAGTCGACTCGATGGCATTCAGCGGACACAAGTTTATGGCCCCCAAGGGCGTCGGTATGCTGTATACACGCGAATCCTTTACCCCGCTGGTCACCGGAGGTGGACAGGAGTACGGGCAGCGCCCCGGAACAGAAAACGTCCCGGCAATTTGGGCGTTCGGAGAGGTCCTCAAAAAACGCTATGACCGCATGCACGTGGAGTATGCACAGGCCAGTCAGCTGCGGAATTTGCTCTTCGAGCATCTTGGCACAACCGACGGAGTAAAACCATTTCCACAACAGCGCACAGACCGGCCGGAGAGCGAATTCTCGCCGTATATCATCGCACTCAGTGTAGCGCCGGTTCCCGGTGAAATCTGCGCCCGGGTCCTCAACGACCGCGGCTATGCGGTGGGAACCGGTTCGGCCTGCTCTTCGAACCGTAAAAAAAGACGCGGCCGGGTGATATATGCTATGACCTCCGCGGAAGAGACCGCCCGGGGCATTATTCGAGTTTCATTCGGACCGACGACTACCGGCCAAGAAATCGAGATGTTTACCGAAACTCTACAACAAGAATTGAGGCTGCTGCGAAAAACAGTTCGCAGAGGCTGACACACGGAGAATGACAACATGAATGCAATCTACCTCATCAAGTTTGGTGAAATTTCTCTTAAGAAGGAAAACAGAAGCTTTTTCGAGAAAAAGCTCAAAAAGAATTTACGCCGCAATATCGCCGCACGGGATGCCCAGATCAAGCTGACCAACGGCCGCTTCTACGTAGAAACCCCTGAAGAGAATGCACCGCAGATTGAGGAGGCTTTATCCCATACTTTCGGAGTCGTCGGCTACTCGCGGGCCAGACGCGTGCAGAAGGACATTGAGATCATCAAACGGGCTGCGAAAAAGGTAATCGACAGTATAGTGGCGGAAAACGGAACCGCCGATGGATGGACTTTTAAAATCGAAGCCCGCCGTACCGACAAATCATTTAAGTTCAGCTCCTATCAGATCGCCTGCGAAATCGGTGATTATCTGCGCGGTGAGTTCGATTTTCTGTCGGTAGATGTACATTCGCCGGACATCAAGATATTTATCGAGATTCGGGAAGAGGCCTTTATTTACGGAAACCCGAAACGCGGCCCCGGCGGCCTGCCGGTTGGATCTGCCGGCCGCGGAATCCTGATGCTGTCGGGGGGCATCGACTCTCCGGTGGCCGGGCATATGATCGCCAAGCGGGGGCTGAAACTGGATACTATCTACTTCCACACCTACCCTTATACCAGCGAGGATGCACTGAACAAGGTAAAGCAGCTCGCCCGTACGCTCAGCCCCTACCTGGGGGGAACCAACTTGTTTGTGGTACCTTTCACAGAAACACAGCTGCGCATCAATGAACGCTCTCTGGCGCAGGAGGTTACCCTGCTGATGCGGGCCGGCATGGTCAAAATTGCCGAGAAGATCGCCAGCCGGCAAAGGGCGAGCTGTCTGGTCACCGGAGAGTCGCTCAGCCAGGTTGCAAGTCAGACAGTCGAAAGCATCACCTTTACCGGGAGTGCCGCCGAAATGCCGGTTTTCCGGCCTTTGATGGGATTAGACAAAGAGGAAATCATACTTCGTGCGCGTGCCATCGGTACCTATGAAACCTCCATTCTACCCTACGATGACTGCTGCACCATTTTTACAGCCGAACATCCGCTGTTGAAGCCGAGAATGGAGAGAATGTGGAAGGCCTGGGATAAACTGGAAGTCGAAGAGTTACTGGAAAAGGCGGCCGAGGAGGCGGAAAGGTTCTACATCCACCCCCTGTACGGCTTTCAAGACGAAGCCGACTAGACCTCGCTGCGGCAGAACAGTTTCCTAAGTGGCAGCTGGTTTGCCTTGCGCCTCTCCTCCCGAGGATTTACTCGTTTCTGAAGGTTTACTCGCGCCCGCTCCCACCGTATCTTTTTTGGTTTCAGAAGTGGACTCGGTAGCAGCGTCGCTTTTGGATGATCCGTTCTTCCCGTTCTTTCCGCCGCGATTATCGGTTACGTAAAAACCGCTGCCCTTAAATATGATCCCCGAGCCTCCGCCTATGAGCCGGCGTAATACGCCGCCGCATTGCGGGCACTCCGCCAATGGATCGTCAGACATGGATTGAAAGTGTTCAAAAGAGTGTCCGCAGTTCTTGCATTCGTAGTCGTACGTGGGCATCTCCCGTGCTCCTTTAAGAAGTTATCTAAAATAATTCTAATTCCAAATATACTCACCCTGACAAGCAGCGGGCAAGTAAAATTAGTCTCTGCGCACCGGGACACCCGCCCGGGCCAAATCATCCTTTATACCCTGAACAGTATACCCCTGCATATGAACCATCGAAGCGATCAGAGCGGCATCGGCTTTGCCATCGGTCAAAACATCGACCAGATGACGGCTGGTACCGGCCCCTCCGGACGCTACAACCGGTACCTCGACCGAGGTCGAGAGCAGCCGCGTAAGCGGAATTTCGTAGCCCTCACGGGTCCCGTCGGCATCAATTGAATTGACCACGATCTCTCCGGCTCCCAGCTCGACCGCCTGCTGCGCCCATTCGAGGGCATCCAGTTCCGTAGAGGTCCGGCCGCCGTTAATATATACCCGGTACCCGGAAGGCATCGAACGGTCGCGGGCGGCATCCATTCCGAGCACTATGCACTGGTTGCCGAACACCTCGGCTCCCTGTCGTATTAGCTGCGGATTCTTCACAGCCTGACTGTTCACGCTCACTTTCTCCGCTCCGGCTAAAATTACCGCCCGCATATCCTCCAGCGAGGCGATTCCCCCGCCCACTGCAAACGGAATAAAGATTCTTTCGGCTACCCGAGTGACAACATCAATCATTATCCCCCGCTTCTCGTGCGAAGCGGTGATATCATAAAAGACCAGTTCGTCTACACCCTGCCGATAGTACTCTGCAGCCATCTGCACAGGGTCCCCGACTTCTACGTTTCCTTTGAAACGAACACCTTTGGTAGTTTTTCCGTCTTTTACATCAAGACAGACTATAACTCGCTTCTGCAGCATGTCTATTCCCCCGACCCCGTGTAGTTCAGAAAGTTCTGCAGCAGCTGCAGACCCCACTTGCCCGACTTTTCCGGGTGAAATTGAACCGCATGCAGATTACCGCGCCCGAGGGCAGCGGTAAAGGTAACTCCGTATTCACAGGTCGCCACAACTGCCGCATCATCTTCAGGATCGGGATAGTAGGAGTGCACAAAATAGAACGAGCTGCCGTCCGGAATATCCCTAAAGAGAAATGACTCGCCGGCTGCACACACTCGATTCCAGCCCATGTGCGGCACCTTCAATCCGATGCCCCGGGGGAACCGCCGGGCGGTGCCGGGGATCAGACCTACACAGGGGGTATCGTTCTCCTCGGACAGGCTCAGGATAATCTGGCTGCCCAGACAGATGCCCAGCATCTGCCGCCCGCTCTCGAAATAGGAGTGGAGCAGCTGCGCCAGCCCCCGGCTTTTCAGGTTGCGCATAGCCGCCCGGGCTTCACCGACTCCTGGAAAAATGAGTTTGTCCGTATTATCGAGTTCCTCAGGTTTTGAGGAGACGAGATAATCAGCCTGTAAATGTTTCAGGGCGGTCTTCACACTGGTAAGATTACCGGCATCATAGTCCACCACTCCAACCCGTATCATGTGCACTTACTCCTCTATCTGAACGTACGGCAGTGCCTGTTGAAAAAACCAGTCAATGTTGTCGAGTGAAATCGGGTATCCCTGCAGCACTACCCGATTCTCCTGCAGACTTACCGGATCCTCGCTGATCAAGCGGGAGTAATCGTATTCTCCCTCCAGAGAGCGCAGGCCGCTGAGCAGGGCCAGCCTCAATACCAGAAACAGTGATCGTGCGACGGTGCGATCTTTGCATACATATTCGGCATCAATGGTAAATAAATCGCTGTGTGTTTCACTGCTGTGAAAACTCATACCGATAGTATCGAGGCGTGCAAACAGTCCCGCCATCTGCGTGCCGGCTCTGTGCATTCCGGCCCGGCCGCTGTCAAAGCCGCCGAAATCGGGGTTTTTACTAAAAATCGCGAGCACGCCCGAATCAAGCAGCTCCGCGCCCTCTTCCGGCAAAGGAACCACCGGGCCGTAAAAAATTCGTTCCAGCTTCTCTTCAATATCTGCATTGGTAATGCAGACCACATTATTCTGAATAAAACTGAGCTCTACCCCGCTTATCCGGTTTCGCCACCAGCGCAGCGGTGTAGACTGCAGACGACCGGTTTCCCGGCCCCCCTCCCGCCGCGCCCATTCCGAATTGCTGCGCAGTGAGAGTGCGGCGATAGTCTCCGGGTAACGGCCCTCGCCGATAATCGTGTACTCAAGACCGCTGGAGTCGAACTCGAAAAAACAGAAAGCGGTATGGGTGCGCTCCAGCACCGTCTGCATAGATTCTGGATCCATACCGACCGCACTCAGCATTCTATTCGCCAATATAAGGTTTTGATTCGGACGTATCTGTAAAAATATACCCCGCTCTTCATAGAGCAGGGCTGCATAATTCTGATTGGCAGGTTCTGGCCGACTGACACAGCCGGTCAGCAGCATGAACACAAGGCCAGTGACGAGGGCCGCGGCCGCGGCATTTAGCGGTCTCCGCTTTCGCCGATCAAAACTCAGGTGCATACTTACGCCTTTTTGAGCCCCACCTTACAGGTTTCGTCTCCGCATTCAATCTCTTCGGCCTTGCCGGCGTCCTTCCAGCTGTACTCCTCTGCCAGAGTTTCCTGCAACAGGTGGTCTTCAAAGCTTTCTACGGCCCTCTTGATTGAGTCGGGGCCCTGGATATACAGGTATATTCTGTCGGTTACTTCCAAGCCGCGGTCCTTGCGCATATTCTGAATGCTGCGTACCAGATCGCGAACCATACCTTCGTTCTTCAACTCTTCGGTAATCTCGGTATCGAGCCCGACGGTCAGTGAGCCTTCATTAATCACCTTCACGTTCTCTTTCTCCGTACGCTGTACCACAATTCCATCCAGCGTCAGTTCCAGCGAACCGCCGTCGTAGTCAAGATAGAGAGTCGCGCCCTCCATCAACGACTGAATCTCGTTCATCGTCAGGGCTTCGATTTTTTTGGCAACACTCTTCATATGCTTTCCGAGCTGTTTCCCGAGAACCTTATAGTTGGGTTTGGCAGAGTATTCGACCAGGTCCTCCTCGTTCTCCTTGAACAGCACGTCTTTCACATTCAGCTCTTCACGTATAATGTCTTCCATCTCCCGCAGCACCTTCCTTTCGGTGCTGTCGCGGGTAACCAGGTAGATCGCTTTAAGGGGCTGACGGGTTTTATAGTTGTGCATACTGCGCAGTGCACGTCCCATTGAGACCGCCTGCCGGGTGATAGCCATTTTCTGTTCCAGTTCCAGATCGCGCAGGCCCGACACCTCCACCGGATAGTCGGCCAGGTGAATCGATTCGGGCATATCGTCGAAACGGAGGTTATGATAAATCTCTTCAGTTATAAACGGTACAATCGGCGCTGCCACATGAATCAACTTCATCAACACACTGTACAGAGTGCCGTAGGCCTGCATCTTGTCGGGATCGTTTTCAGACCGCCAGAACCGGCGCCGGGAACGACGGATATACCAGTTGTTCAGCAGGTCGATAAACCTCAGAATCGGGTCGATCGCCTTCTGCAGGTCGTAGGCCTCGAGCTGTTCGGTGACTTCACCGACCAGCCGTTCGGCTTCCGAGAGAATCCAGCGGTCCAGCGGATTCTCCGGAGCCTCCGGCTTTGGATCGCCGCTCGGCTGATACCCATCAATATTGGCGTAGGTTACAAAGAAGCTGTAGGCATTCCACAGGGGAATCAGCACACTCTTCAACACCTCGCGCACGCCCTCATCGGAGTAACGCAGGTCTTCGGCTTTCACAACCGCCGAGTGCATCAAGAACAGCCGCAGGGCATCGGCGCCAAAATTGTTAATCACCTCAACCGGGTCGGAGTAATTACGCTCCGACTTCGACATCTTTTTGCCGTCCTCGGCCAGAACCAAACCATTTACTACCACATTCATGAAAGCCGGCTGGTCGAAGAGGGCCGCCGCCAGTATGGTAAGGGTATAGAACCATCCGCGGGTCTGATCAAGGCCTTCGCAGATAAAGTCGGCCGGAAAGTTGCGTTCGAACCACTCCTTGTTCTCGAAGGGATAGTGGTTCTGGGCGTACGGCATAGAGCCGGATTCGAACCAGCAGTCCAACACATCGGGAATACGGCGCATAGTGCCCTTGCCGTCCGGGCTCGGCCAGGTAAGCTCGTCCACATAGTGCTTGTGCAGATCGGGCACCTTTTTGCCGGACTTCTCCTCGAGCTCTTTCCGCGAGGATATTACCTCGATGTAATCTGATCCGTCGCACTTCCAAATCGGTATGGGATTACCCCAATAGCGGTTGCGGCTTACCGCCCATTCCCGGGCACCTTCGAGCCACTTGCCGAAACGTCCCTTTTTCAGGTGCTCCGGCACCCAGTTAATTTTATCGTTAGCCGCCAGCATATTCTCCTTGATTTGGTCCACATCGACAAACCAGGACGATACAGCGCGATAGATAAGCGGTTTCTTGGTCCGGTAGCAGAAGGGGTAACTATGGCGGTACTTCTCTTTCTTGACCAGTTTTCCCTCTTCCTTGAGCTTCTGCATAATCGGCTCGTCGGCATCTTTCACAAACAGGCCCTCAAAATCGTGTACCTCGCCGGTAAAACGGCATTCAGCATCGATCGGGCAGATAACCGGAACATCGGTATCTTTCAAGGCTGCATAGTCCTCTTCACCAAAACCGGGTGCAGTGTGAACGATACCGGTACCGTCTTCAGTGGTAACGTGTTCGGAGATGATAGTTCTAAAGGCCTGTTTGGAGTGCAGCTCGCTGAAATAGGGAAACAGCGGTTCATATTTCACGCCGACATATTCACGGCCGGGTCTCTCTTCTACAATCTCGTAGTCTTCTTCGCTACGGTAATAGGCGGAAAGGCGCTCTTTGGCCAGAATGTAGTATTCATCGCCATCTTTTACCTTTACATAGGTAATATCCTCGCCAAAAGCGAGTGCGAGGTTAGACGGCAGAGTCCAAGGGGTGGTGGTCCAGGCCAGAATATAGGTATTCTCCTGACCTTCGACTTTAAATTTCACCGTAACAGCCGGGTCGACGACCTCCTGATACCCGCCCAGGTTTACCTCGAAATTGGAGAGCGGTGTCGAGAGGGCCGGACTGTAGGGCAGAATCTTGTAGCCTTCGTACAACAACTCTTTGTCCCACAGCTGCCTGATTACCCACCAGATCGATTCCATGTAATCCGGTTCCATGGTCTTATAATCGTTTTCAAAATCGACCCAGCGGCCCATCCGTTTTACGATGCGTTCCCATTCCGAGGTATACCGCAGCACGATCGACCGGCAGGCCTCGTTGAACTTGGCAACCCCGTACTCTTCTATTTCGGTTTTACCGGTGATGCCAAGCGATTTCTCGATCTCGTATTCAACTGGCAACCCGTGACAATCCCAACCGAAGCGGCGTTCTACCTTTTTGCCCTTCATGGTGTGATATCTGGGGATAATGTCTTTGATGGTACCCGGAACAAAGTGCCCGAAATGCGGGAGACCGGTGGCGAAGGGAGGTCCGTCGTAAAAGACGTACTCCTCGTTTCCGTCTCTCTGATCAATAGACTTTTGAAAGATGTCTTTATCTTCCCAAAATTTCAGGATGTTTTCTTCCATTTGCGGAAAATTCACTTTTGGGTCAACAGGCTTATACAAAACTTCCTCCTCAGATATCCCCGTTATATGCGCTGAAAGCATTCTAGGGAGAGGGACTGCCAGTGTCAAGACATGGGGCCTTTTCCGGCTTTTCAACGCTTTTTAAGAAAGTGCTAAAGAGGTGTTTCCAGAGGCCGAAAATTGATAATGAGGCAGACAAGGATGTCTGCACACTTATTCGTACTATTCAAGGAGGAATAGAGTATGATTATTAATCACAACATGAGCGCAATTTTTGCCCAACGCCAGAACAAGTTCAACAACTGGTCGGTAAGCAAAAACATGGAAAAGCTGTCATCCGGCCTGCGAATCAACCGTGCCGGCGATGACGCATCCGGTCTGGCGGTGTCCGAGAAGATGCGGGCTCAAATTCGCGGCCTCCAACAGGCCCAGCGCAATACCGAGAACGGTATTTCCTTTATCCAGACCACCGAAGGTTATCTCCAGGAGAGTCAGGATATCCTGCACCGCATGCGGGAACTGGCAGTTCAGAGCTCTAACGGCGTCTACACGGATGAAGACCGCATGCAGATCCAGGTCGAAATCAGCCAGCTGGTTGATGAAGTAAACCGGATTGCCAGCCATGCCCAGTTCAATGGCATGAATATGCTGACCGGCCGTTTTGCCGCCGAAAGCGGAGAAAACGCAGTAACCGCCAGCATGTGGCTGCACATCGGTGCCAACATGGACCAGCGCGAGCGGGTGTACATCGGTACCATGACTGCGCAAGGCCTCGGTATCCAGGGTGCCGGCGACATGCCGCACGCCGCCAGCTTCATCTCGATGTCGACTCCCGATAAAGCCAACATCTCGATCTCTGTAATCGACAGTGCTTTGCGGAAAGTCAAC